>CBIMFG010000127.1:0-7980 GCA_966243125.1 uncultured Niastella sp. | reverse complement strand
TACCTGCACATTCCCGCTGCCGCTAACATTCAGTTCAGATTCTTCCGCCATTAATTTCATCGCTTTAATATTGCCTGAACCGCTTACCTGACCATTGATCTTTTTTGTTTCGCCAGCGAGTTCAACATTGCCGCTGCCGCTAACATCGGCATCAACTTCAGGCGCATCAATCTCTATTTTAATATCACCGCTTCCTGAAGCACCCACTTTCATTTCATCATCGCTGGTGATCTTTGTTTCCGATCTAATATTTCCCGCACCGCTTGACTTAACGGTATTGAATACAGGCGATGTAACATAGATCTTTACACCCTTGCGAGGCTGCAGCCAAATGTTATCTTCAGATTCAATATTCAGCACATCATTCTCAATATGCATGTCAATATGAGATATAATATTTTCTTCCGCTTCAATTTTTACACCAGCCGGACTGCCCTGAATAAGGTATACCTCAAAAGAGGAATGCAGTTCAACGCCTTTGATATCGCCAAACTGTTTGGTCTCTGTTGTCAGGTGGCCATTTCCCTTTACCCGCTTACCATGCCAGAAGCAGGCAGTAAGACCAACAATTACTATCGATAATACAACAACTATCTTTTTCATAAATAGGTTTTTATTTCACCTGGGTAATGCTGCCATTACCAGTAATATGCGTAGAAGGCTGTGCGCTTCCTTTGTAGTGCAGATTGCCATTTCCGGTAACAGTTACATCCAGTGTTACACTGGCATAAACTTCCGCATCGCCATTGCCCAATATTTTCACTTTGGTAGCTTCTGCCATCAGGTCATAGGCCTTTAAATTTCCGTTGCCGGTTAGTTTACATTCAAAATTTTTGGATTGGCCTTTTAGTTCAATGCCGCCGTTACCGGTTAATTCTGCTACCACTTCAGGCGCGTCTACATTCAGGTTTACATGACCATTCCCGGATACCTTCAGGTCTAGTTTGGAAGAATCGGTGATTGGGGTTTGACCAACTATATCGCCGGAACCGGAAGAATGTATTTCTTTAAATTGGGGGGCAGTTACATATACTTTTATTGACCGGCGGGGGCGCAGCCATATGCCCTCTTTGGTATCTATCTGAAGACTATTATTATCAATGTAGGTTTCAATATAAGGCAGCAGATTACTTTCTGCTTCAATTTTTACAGAAGCCGGGCTGCCAACAGCTACATATACATCAAAATCGCCATGAGAAGAAACGCCGGTAAAACCACTCACCTGCCGGTTTTCGGTGGTTACCTGTTCATTTCCTTTTATACGTTTGCCGGCAAATCGGCAACTGGTTCCAAGAATAGCTGTGAATACAATAAAAGCGGCCCATTTTTTCATATATGTAGGTTTAGTTTGAATAAGTGTTACAAGATACCCATTTGACGCAGAGGGATCAAAAATGTTACAGTAATTGCCTGATGAATAGGGATTTATTGTAATGCAGCTGGCGGCTTTCAGCTTTAAGCCGTATTTTCTTACCTTCGCACCACCATGACGGAAAAGATTCTTATTCTCGATTTCGGCAGTCAGTATACTCAATTGATTGCCAGGGCCGTCCGGGAGGCCAACGTGTATTGCGAAATAATTCCCTATCACAAAAAAGTTGAATTTGATCCTTCACTGAAAGGTATAATCCTGTCGGGTTCGCCTTTTTCCGTGAACGACGTCAATGCCCCGGAAGTAGATATAAAAGCTTTGAACCAGCAACTGCCTGTTTTAGGAGTTTGTTATGGCGCCCAGTTAACCGCCAAACAATTTGGTGGACAGGTTGCCAAAAGTAACAAACGCGAGTACGGCCGTGCCCTCATGCACAAGCAGACGGAAGACGTGTTGCTGAAAGATATTATGGAGCAATCGCAGGTTTGGATGAGCCACAGCGACTCCGTACTGCAACTGCCCACCGGATTCAGTGTGCTGGCCACTACCGATGGCATTCCTTTCGCCGCCTTTAAGAAGAATAGCAGCGAAGAAAATCCCCTCTACTGCGTGCAGTTTCACCCCGAAGTGTACCATTCTACAGAAGGGAAAAAAATGATCAGGAATTTCCTCGTAAATATCTGTGGTGTTAAGCAAGACTGGACGCCCGCTCACTTTATCACCGATACGGTGACCGACCTGAAAAAACAGATCGGCGATCGTAAAGTGATCATGGCCCTGAGTGGTGGCGTTGACTCTACAGTTGCGGCAACATTGATACATAAAGCCATTGGCCAAAACCTGTATGGCATTTTTGTTGACAACGGCGTGTTGCGCAAAGGAGAATTTGAGCAGGTACTGGAAACTTATAAAACCATTGGCCTGAACGTAAAAGGCATTAATGCCAAACAGTTGTTTTACGATCAGCTGGCAGGAAAAACTGATCCTGAAGCCAAACGTAAAACCATCGGCCGCCTGTTTATTGAAGTGTTTCAACAGGAAGCAAAAGCATTTGAAGGGGTTGAGTTGTTAGGCCAGGGTACCATTTACCCCGATGTGATCGAAAGTGTATCAGTACACGGTCCTTCCGTGACCATTAAATCGCACCACAACGTGGGTGGTTTACCCGATATCATGCACCTGGAATTGGTAGAACCCTTACGATACCTGTTTAAAGATGAAGTACGCCGCGTAGGGGCAGAACTGGGAATTCCAAGCGATTTGTTAAATCGTCATCCGTTTCCCGGCCCCGGTTTGGCCATCCGCATTCTGGGTGAAATTACCCCGGAAAAAGTGCAATTATTACAGGACGCCGACCACCGTTATATACAGGGATTGAAAGAACATAAATTGTACGACCAGGTATGGCAGGCAGGCGCCATATTACTACCGGTTAAGAGTGTGGGAGTTATGGGTGATGAAAGAACGTATGAATTCACCGTAGCTTTACGAGCCGTAACTTCTGTAGATGGCATGACGGCCGACTGGGCCCACCTTCCTTATGAATTTTTGGCACATATTTCGACTGATATCATCAACAATGTGAGAGGTATCAACCGGGTGGTATATGACATCAGCAGTAAACCACCTGCAACGATAGAATGGGAGTAAACGTCTAAAACTTGTTACCTGTTTGCCAGTAGCCGGTTATCCGCAAAACTGGCAAACCGGTAACCGGTGACGATGAACTTCGTGAGGTATGAATAATAATAGTACATCTCAACAATCAGTCAATAAAGAATTCCCTATGACGAAAAAATGGTTCGTATTAGTATTTTCATGCCTTGCCATGGCCTGGGTAGCGCCAGCTTTTGCTCAGGTAACACCAGCACCAACCACAGGTCAAACACAACCGGCCCAACCATTGCAACCCCTGCAATCTGCGTTAACACCGCAAACAGATTCTGGCCGCCAGCAAATAGCCATCTTTACACCATTGTTTCTTGACTCAGCTTTCGATATCACCGGCAACTACCGGTACGATGCCAAAACTTTTCCTAAACAATCCAGCGCCGGGTTAGAATTCTGGGAAGGCGCAGAACTGGCTATCGACTCTTTACAAAAAGAAGGTATCAAACTGGATATTCATGTATATGATATCAAGGCGCCGCAACTGCAAATGGATTCCCTGCTCGCCAGTGAGGAATTTAAATCAATGGACCTCATTATAGCACAGGTTACATCAGCCAATGAAGTGGCAAAACTGGCAACAGTAGCCGCCAACTTAGATATTCCTTTTATTAATGCTAATTACCCCAGCGATGCAGCCATTCAGAATAACCCGCACTATGTTATCCTGAGCCCTACCCTGCTTACACACTGTATTGGTATTTACCGTTTTCTTCAAAAGAATTATTCTTCATCAGACATCATCGTATTCAGGAAGAAAGGAACAACTGAAGACCGTATAAAAAGTTATTTTACGGAGTTTGAAAAAACGACTGCCGTAAAATTGAAGTTGAAATATGTTACCCTCGATGACAATTTCACCCAGGATAAGCTTCAGCCATACCTCAACAGCGATAGTAAAAACATTTGCCTGGCCGGAAGCCTTGATGCCGGCTTCGCCCAAACACTTTGCTCGCAATTGGCATTAATGAGCGATGTCAGCAACCCCAATGTGGTTATTGGTATGCCTACCTGGGATCAGCTTGATTTTGAAAAATCGCAGTACAAGAATTTGGAAATAGTGTACAGCACCCCATTTTATGTAAACCCTGCCAACAAACTGGCTACCACCGTACAGGAAAATTTCAAAACAACGTTCTATGCACGTCCATCGGATATGGTTTTCCGTGGTTTTGAAAACCTCTATCATTTTGGTCACTTATTAACCCTGTATGGCAAGAACCTGGGAAATAGCATGAGCGATAAAAAATATATGCTGTTTGGCGAATTTGATATTCAGCCGGTGATTAACAGAGCCACCATGACACTTGACTATTTTGAGAATAAGAAATTATACTTTATAAAGAAGGTTGATGGAGTAGTAAAAACAGTTTACTAGTTCATAGTTCCAGGTTCAGAGTTAAAAAATATTAGGTGTGCCACGTTTTTATAACGTGGCACACCTTTTTTACGAATAGCTTGTAATTACCCCTCCCCTGAAACCTGTAACTTGTAACCTGAAACTGGTACCTATGCCATTAATTTCATTTACAGACAAAGGCTTGTATTGCGAAAAAGGGCAATTTTATATTGATCCCTGGCAACCGGTTAACAAAGCCGTGATCACCCACGCCCATAGCGATCATGCCCGGCCCGGCAGCCAGAGCTACCTATGCCATCGGGATACCCTGCCTTTATTAAAATTGCGGTTGGGCCCGTACAATTATCAAATAGTTGACTGGAATGAAAAGATTTACCTGAATGAAGTAATGGTATCGCTTCATCCTGCGGGGCATATAATCGGTTCTTCCCAAATTAGGGTTGAATATAAAGGCGAAGTATGGGTAGTAAGCGGTGATTATAAAACAGAACCGGACGGCATCAGCGGTGTATTTGAACCTATTCCCTGTCACACGTTTATCTCTGAATCAACATTCGGATTGCCCATCTACAATTGGAAACCGCAACACGAAATTTATCACGATATACAAAATTGGGTACGCAGTAATGAAGTAGCCGGTAAAACATCGGTCTTGATTGGTTACAGCCTGGGAAAAGCCCAACGGGTACTACAGGCAATAGCAGAAGTAACTGGTAATATTTATGTGCATGGCGCTATTTGGAATGTGCATGAAACCCTGCTGCAGGCAGGTTTTAAACTACCAGCCGTACAACGCATTACACCCGAAACACCCAAAGAAGCTTTCAAAGGCAGTGTGGTAATTGCACCGCCTTCGGCAGATGGCAGTCCGTGGATGCGTCGTTTTTCTCCATCCAGTACAGGCATATGTAGTGGCTGGATGCAGGTGCGCGGCAACCAGCGGCGCAGAAATGCTGATGCGGGTTTTGCACTCAGCGATCATGCCGATTGGCAAGGCTTGCTACAGGCAGTAAAAGCCACCGGTGCGCAAAAAGTTTACATCACACATGGGTTTCAATCTGTGTTTAGCCGCTACCTGAATGAAATAGGCATTGATGCATCAGAAGTAAAAACTGAGTTTGGAACGGAAGATGAAGAAGGCCAACCTGAAAATGCAACCATTGAAACATGAGGGAATTTGCACAACTCATATTCAGTTTAGGCACCAGCACCAAAACAAATGATAAGCTGCAGGCATTATCAAATTACTTTGCGCATGCCGATGAAAAAGATAAAGTGTGGGTGATAGCCCTGTTCAGCGGTCGCCGGCCACGCCGCACTGTTAGTGGCACCCAGCTGGCCGTATGGTGTTGCGAAATGGTTAACTTGCCCATCTGGCTCTTCCAGGAATGTTATCATACCGTGGGCGATTTGTCTGAAACCATTGCATTACTGATTCCTGATAATAATAGTTCTTCCTCCGCTTCCACTGGAGGGGGCCAGGGGGAGACCAGTCAGCCACTCCACTACTACGTAGAAAAATTCCAGCAACTGGAGAAAGCCACCGAACCCGAAAAGAAAACATATATCCTGCAGTCGTGGCAGGAGTTGAGCAGCCGCGAACGTTTTGTATTCAACAAATTACTGTCGGGAACTTTCAGAGTGGGCGTTTCACAAAAATTAATGGTAAATGCACTGGCGCGAACGGTTCAACTGGAACCCAGTGTTATTGCCCATCGCATCAGTGGCAATTGGGACCCCGCCACTACTTCCTTTAACCAGTTGTTAAGCGAGCAGTCAACCCAAGCCGATCATTCAAAACCCTACCCTTTCTACCTGGCGTATGCGCTGGAAGGCCCTTTGCAGGACCTTGGCGAACCAACAGACTGGCAGGCTGAATGGAAATGGGATGGTATTCGCGGACAAATAATAAAACGCAACGACCAGTTGTTTGTATGGAGCCGTGGCGAAGACCTCATCACTGAAAAGTTTCCTGAATACAGTATACTGCAAAGCAAATTGGAAAACGGCATTGTAATAGACGGTGAAATATTACCCTACAAAGATGGGCAGGTACTAAACTTTAACGTACTGCAAACGCGCATTGGCAGAAAGAACATCACTAAAAAGAATTTACAGGAGGCACCCGTTGGGCTATTTGCCTACGACCTGCTTGAATTAAATGGCGAAGACATCCGGCATTGGGCATTAGCCGAACGGCGGGCAGCACTGGAAACACTGATAACTTCCCTGCAATTGCCCTGGTTACAGCTATCCCCCATAGTTACTTTCAACAATTGGAACGAGTTAACAACTATTCGAGAACAAAGCCGCGACCTCAACAGCGAAGGCCTGATGTTAAAACGAAGATCATCGGCTTACCAGGTAGGCCGCAAACGGGGCGACTGGTGGAAATGGAAAATAGACCCACTCACCATTGATGCAGTAATGGTATATGCACAAAAAGGAACCGGCCGCCGCAGCAACCTGTACACCGATTATACATTCGCCGTAAAAGACGGGGACAAATTGGTTCCATTTGCGAAAGCGTATTCCGGTTTAACAGATAAAGAATTTGCCCAGGTTGATAATTTTGTAAAAAGAAATTCCCTCGAAAAGTTTGGACCGGTTCGCACCGTAAAACCCGAACTGGTTTTTGAAATAGCCTTTGAAGGAATTGCTGCCAGCAACCGCCACAAATCGGGCGTAGCCCTTCGCTTTCCCCGCATCAGCCGGTGGAGAACGGATAAATTACCGAACGATATCAATACTTTAGAAGACCTGAAGAAAATATTGGAGCTGTATGGAAAATGAGTTCAAAGTTCCAGATTCAAAGTTTTAAGTTCAATGTTCTGAGTTCTATGTTCTGAGTTTTTGGTTTTCAATTTTTCATTTCGCTGTTTTTCATTCATCATTCTTCATTTAACTTCCTACTTACAGCTTCTGTCGTAAATTAGTGGTACAATTCCTGTGCATGAAAAAATGGTTAGTCCTCAGTCTCATTGTGATCAGTGGTGTAGCCTTTACCGGCGTGTTGATCAGGAGCGAATTTGAACCCGTTCCTATTCCGCCAAGCACGCAACGCACCGGGGGCAATGTGCAAAAAGGATATGAATACCTGACAACCGGTGAGTATGTAAAAGGTGGTATACCCTACAAGACCTGGCTCATGGGTGTTGGCAAAAGCAAAACCAATTTCCTGCAACGCACCGGCAACAATGCCGATCTCTCACACGAATACAATACGGTTACCGCCGCCAATGGCGAAGTACTGGTAGCGCCCAATTGTATGCAATGCCATGCACAGGTGTTTGATAACAAACTGGTAATTGGATTGGGAAACACTTTTGTTGACTTTACCCATAACGAAAAGTTGAATGTAAAAAACCTGAAAATGGTGGAGAGCATGTTAAAGCTCACTGCACCCAACAGGTATAAAGCAGCCAAACCATTTCTGGATGTTGCCGAAACCATCACGCCTTACCTAATAGTTAATACCCGCGGCGTAAATACTGCCGACCGCCTCGCAGCCGTGCTGGTAGCGCACCGCGATCCTATAACATTTAAATGGAATCCCGAAGCACAGCTGGATATTCCTGAA
>CBIMFG010000126.1:0-7983 GCA_966243125.1 uncultured Niastella sp. | reverse complement strand
ACGGTTCCCAGGTTCAGGTTCTCTCTTTTAAGGGTTCCTTCCCAGTAGTTTTTCCAACTGCTATACCCATACATGGGACCTATGCAGAGATTTTTTTTGGCCATCATAATACCATCTAGATCTGTTTGTGCCGATGCTGAATGTATTCCTGCTATAAGCAGATAAAGCAACAGGCAGGTCATGCTGGATTGTTTCATGTATAGTTAGTTGGGGGTTAAAATTTAAAAGAAGCGCCAATGTTTACCAGGTAATCGGCAAAGGCGGCATCGCCTTGTGCATACACACCGGTTGCTTCGGTTTTTAATTTGTCGGCAACGCTTTGGGTGCGATTGCGTTTAACCGCAAAGGGTACATAAGCATACACCGTAGCTTTTTTAAATTGATAGTTCAATCCGGGTTCAATGGAAATAATATAACCAGGGCGGCGAAAACCCAGGCTGCCGCCAATAAAGTCTTTGGAAGGCTGACACTCATCGCGTACACCCGCAGAAAAAGTGAATTTATTAAAGGTAACGCTGGCGCCGGCGCGAATCATCATTTGATCGGGTACGCTCATTACACTGGTTCCATAATTAATAGCGTCGTTAGAAGGCGCACTACCACGCGCTGTTGATACGCCGTTTTGTTCGCGGGGATTGAACAGGTAAAAGAAGTTACCATACACCCCAAGGTGTTTGTTGAAGTTGTAAAAGGCATTTACTTCAGTGGTGAACCCGGTTCCGCCATCACCTAACTGTATTGATTGATCAACCGGGCCTAATACTTTGGTAGAATCATTCTTTATAAAGAAATCCTGGTAGCGGTAATCACCGGTTGGCAGTTTAAGGCCCAGGCCAACCTGAATGTTTCCTTTGGGCATTTTTGTTTGATCTATCAGCCATTTATATACCGCCATGCGAATATCACCTATGCCGAAGGAGTGGGTGGAGTGCCGGGCGTTTTTGGCGCCATTGCCGCCATGCTCATACATGGAGGAACGAGCGTTTGAAATAACAGGCACATCGAGCCCAAGCGACCAGCCATTTTTTAAATTCCTGAAAAGTGCCAGGTCTAAGGTGTAAGAGTGATTGATCACTTCAGTGCCCTGTTGCAACCGTTGTTTCTGTTCTTCGGTTCCAACAAAATGGCGAAACGATTTAAAATAGCGGTTACTTACCAACAGCATCCAGTTGGTTGAATCGTGGCCCATTGCCTGATCGCGGGTGCAAAAGCCACCGGTGCTGCGTATGGCTACACAACCCTGTGATTGGGCCTCATAGGACAGCAATACATACAGCAAGGATAAAATGGCAAGCTTCTTCATAGCAGTTATTTTGGTTGAATTATTTGCTGGCTAGTTGTTCTTTTCTCATCGATAGTTTTAAGAGTACGTAATTACCTACTTTCTCACCCTGATCACGTGCTACAATTATAGAAGGACGATAGTGAATGCCACCATAAAAGCGGCTGATGCCTGCTTCATCTGCAGCCTGACGGGGCGATTGAAAATTTCTGTCGGGAAACCCCCAGGGCCGTTCGGTGCTGTCGCGAAAGGGCGTTTGCGTGCCATAGATATGCTCCAATACCGTAGAAGCTGCAGTTGAAATAATAGAGTGCCCACTGGTATATTCGGGAAAAGGCGGTGTTTGCAAAAAGGGTTTCCAGCTGGCATCTATGTATTTGTTGATCACCGTTTCGGGGCGGATAATATTAAAGGTGTATTTGGCATCCCAGCAGGCAATAAAGGCATCCATAACAGCAAAGGATACTGTTGTATAGGTATACACTGTTTTTGCAAAATCTGCTTTTTTGTTCTCGCAAATGATACCCGTAATACCCATCCAGTGGCCACCGGGCGTCATGGCTTTGGTGGCATACATCGTATGACCCACTACGTTCAGTTTAAAACCGTTGCAATCCCAAAAGCTGGCAATGGCTTTTTGTTCTTCAGTAAGCAGTACGCCGGTGTCCTGCACTTGTTTGGCCATTTTATAAAAGGCACAGTTGGAATCTTTACCAAAGACGCAAGGTTTGGGTGGCGAAAACTGACTGCTGCTGTCCATAGCAATAGTGCGAATGGTTTTCCAATGCGGTTCTACCGCCTGAAAATAACCAGGTGGTGTGGGGATCCATTTGCCTTCTTCATTAGGTACTGTGTATTTAGCGGCAGAACGGGTTTGCGCGTAATTGTCTTTCTTGCTCCAGGCCAGTACTGCTTTGGCTACGCTTACACCATATTCTTCAGAATTCTTTTTTATGTCTGCGGGCATACCATGTTCCCTGGCCAGCATTTGTAAACTGTCTACAATTTTATCAGTCATGTCTTTTGAAAAGGTGAGCGTTTTGCCCACTTCCATAAAGGCCATCAATGCGGCATAGGGATAATCGACCACTTTACCTGAATCAGGGGGGAGCACATAATCGAATCCTTTTAACTGGCCTTTCAGCGAAGTATAGCTGCTATCGCCATGCACCAGGGCTTCGTAAGCGGCCAGGTGTGCATAGGAATAAATACGGCTGGCAACAGGCGGAGTAAAAATATCGTAGGTAATTACATCTGTTAACAAACCGGTTACTTTACTGTACAGCACCGGGTTGTGCAATACCTGTTGGTAATCCGCAGTACGTTGTTTGCAGGAGATAACCCCTGCCAAAAGAATGGCAAGCAATAGTAATCGCATGATATAGCTTCAATTAGTAATTAATCAGACTTTGTAGCTGGCTATAACTTTCCCAATAAAAAAAGGCGATGATAAAATTATCAGCACTCGGGGGGCTGGGCCAATGTTGTAAGCAAAGGAGAAGAAGGAATTGCTTTGGTATAACCTGTATATTGATGCTCTTGAGCTGTAAAGGCATCTACCTGCCAGTTATTCTGTTGTTCCCAGTATTCGGTTATTGGGTTCTTGATGGAGCTGACAGGCGTATTTTTATTTTGAGAATTATGTTGCAGATCGTTCACTAATTTAAAGAACTCATCGCGGGCGTTTTGTAACCGCATGCGGTTCTCGTTGGGCAAACATAACAGCACCAGTTCGCCGTTTTCTACTTTGCGTTTTACATATTTATAGTGAATACCATTGAATGCTATTTCGCCATCGTACCGTTCGAAGCTGGAGGAAATGCTTTGATAAGGCATGTTAAGGGGAACGCGAATTTCTATAAGGCTGGCTTCATTGTATTGTTGCTGATCGAGTTGTGATTCCAATTGAGTATCTGCCCGGTGTTGCAGATAATCGGATAGCAGCCGATATCCAAACCAGTTAAACAGAAAGATGATAAGCAGCAATATGGCAGCAGCTCGTTTCATCTGAAATGCAATCGCTTTGAGTTACTACAAATTAAGACAATTTGTGTAGTCAAAACGCTGTTGGCCAAAATAAATTAGGTAAACCACGCTCCAACCTTGTACCAGGGTTGTGTGATCCTTGTGTGATCCATGTGTCAAATGGTACCTTTTACTAATGGAACACACATGTTTCACACATGGTTGACACATGGTTTATGCAACTTAGCCCGGGTTGTGGGATGCTCATCCCTGGTTTTCCCGGGCCTGTCCCAAATAAAAAAGCGCCCGACTAGTCGGACGCTTCATATAGTGTTGATTTACTATTACTTAGTTGTTCAGCTTGGTAAAACCACCATCAATGGGGTAATCGCAGCCGGTAATGAAGGAAGCTTCATTAGAGCAAAGGTATAACGCCAGGTAACCGATCTCTTCAGGTTTACCCATGCGGCCGATAGGCTGGGTTTTGGACAGCTTCTCAAACATCTCAGCTTCTTTGCCGGGATAGTTCTTTGTCAGGAACCCATCAACAAATGGCGTATGTACACGGGCTGGTGAAATACAATTGCAGCGGATGTTGTATTTGAGATAATCCTTGGCAACAGACAACGTCATCCCTACTACAGCGCCTTTGGTGGTTGAATAAGCGAAACGATCGGGTATGCCCACCAGTGAGGCAATAGAAGCCATGTTAAGAATGGAACCGCCAGTTTGTTTCATGTGTGGCAGCACGGTATATAAACAGTTGTAAACACCTTTTACATTCACACTCAGCAACCGGTCAAAGTCGGCTTCGGGCGTTGTATCGGCCGTGCCAATGTGGGCAACGCCTGCATTGTTAACCAGAATGTCGATAGCACCGTTTGCTGCAATGCCATCTACGATCTGTTTTACATCGGCTTGTTTTGATACATCACATTTGTAAAACTGAGCTTTGCCACCTGCGGTGATAATTTCTTTCACCACATTGGTTGCGCCTTGTTCATCCATATCGAAGATATGAACACTGGCTCCCTGTTGAGCGAAGATCGCGGCAATAGCCTTTCCTATACCGCTTCCGCCACCGGTAACGATGGCTGTTTTATTATCGAGTCGAAACATGGGTGCGAAATTAGTTGATATGTTGATACGTTGAAAACCTTTTATGCTGTTTTAGGCTTGTAACCTTTCCAGCCAAAGAACAAGATCACAATAAAACAGATCAATGGAATGATGTATCCGTTTTGAATATTTTTAGTAATGTCGGAAATACGGCCCATGGCCAATGGAATTAATGCGCCGCCTACTATTGACATAATGATAAGGCTTGAACCTATTTTGGTATCGTTGCCCAATCCTTTTATACCCAACGCGAAAATAGTAGGGAACATGATCGACATAAAAAATCCAACCCCAATCAAGGCATACACAGTTATCATGCCAGTGCTTACAATGGCTATAGCTGATAATACTATATTTATAACTGAGTAAATAACCAGTAGTTTATTAGGACTGATATATTTCATAAAGAATGTTCCCGCAAAACGCCCGATCATAAATGCCAGACCGTAGCCTAATCCCAGGTATACAGAGGCAGTTTGTTTGTCGATATCAGCTGCTTTCACGGCAATATTGATAAAGAAACTGGTAACACAAACCTGTGCACCCACATAAAAGAATTGCGCTATTATTGCCCACACCAGGTGTTTGTGTTTAAATGCATTGGCGAAACTGGATTTTTTGCCTTCTTCTTCCTCCTCTTTTATTTCAGGCAGTTTGGTAAATGCGAAAATGATTGCTACAACCAGTATTATGCTACCCAAAATTAAATACGGACCTTTTACGGCAGAAGCACTGGCAGCCAGATAAGCATCCAACGCTTGTGGGGTCATGGCTGCTTTTTGGGCTTCGGTTAATTCGTTTCCTGACAAAATGAATTTACCGCCAACCAGTGGCGCCAATACAGTAGCCAGTCCGTTAAATGACTGAGAAAGGTTCAACCGTTGGGTGGCAGTTTCCTTTGGTCCTAATAAGGAAGCATAAGGATTGGCCGCGGTTTCTAAAAAGGTAAGACCACTGGCTATAACAAACAGGGCTCCCAGAAATAAATAGTATTGCCTGGTATCTGCTGCTGGTATAAATAATAAGGAGCCAGTACCAAAAAGTAACAAGCCTAAAATTATCCCTGACTTATAACCATACTTTCTCATTATAAAACCTGCTGGCAGCGCCATAAAGAAATAGGCAATGAACACAGAGAAGTCAACCAGTGATGCCTGCAAATAATTTAAGGTAAATGCTTCCCGTAAATGTGGTATCAATACGGGATCGAGATTATGCACAAAGCCCCAAAAGAAAAACAGACTGGTCACCAGTATGAAAGGGAACAAATATCCCTTACGAGAATCTTGTTTCAGAGAGGCGCCGGAAGATGATGGTAGGGCCATGCAATCGGAAATTTAGTTGGGTGTATAGATTGAGCCCCCAAACTTTCATTCAGAGGCTTTATGATTTAGGTCAAAGAACGGTCGAGGTGTGTGTAACCACCATCTACATATATGATCTGGCCGGTAGTGTGGCTGCTGCGATCGCTGATCAGGAATACCGTCATATCGGCAATCTCTTCGGAAGTAGTGAAGCGTTTTTCCAATGGTATTTTAGAAACGATCTGCTCCAGTTTCTCTTTCGGGTTGGGCAGGGTTTTGATCCATTTATCATACAACGGGGTCCATACTTCAGCAGGGATCACCGTGTTTACGCGAATGGAATAAGGCAACAATTCAACAGCCCACTCACGGGTTAATGCATTAATGCCGCCTTTTGATGCTGCATAACCAGAGGTATTACCCTGGCCGGTATCAGCCACCTTTGAACCAATATTGGTAATGGTGCCTTTTGTTTCTTTCAGGTGTGGCAATGCATAATGCGCCAGGTTATAAATATGGCTGAGGTTAATCTGCAGCGATTGCATGAACTTTTCGGGTGAACCGCTTTCCAATCCGCAACCATCGTTCATACCGGCATTATTGATAAGGCCATCGATGCGGCCAAATTCTTTTACGGTAAAATCTATTACTGCTTTACAGGCAGCGGGATCGGCCAGTTCAGCTTCAATACTGGTTGCTTTCCCTTTTGCTTTTATAATTTCATCAACTTTAGCCTGGTTATCAGCTTTATTTCTTCCGGCAATTACTACAATACCACCTTCAGCAGCAATAGAGCTACTAATAGCAGCACCAATGCCTTTGGCACCTCCGGTAACAATAAATACTTTGTTGGTGAGATGTAAATCCATGTTAGTTATAAATTATAAAATTGAATGGCATTGCTGCCGAATACTTTTTCCCTGTCATCTGCCGAAAAGCTTTCCATGTATTTCTCCAGCAAACTTTTCCATTGTACGTAAATGCCGCTGAGCAACATCACCGGCCAGTCGCTTCCGAACATCAATCTGTCGGTACCGAATGCTTCAAACACTACGTCGAGGTAGGGGAAGAAATCGGCCGCGCTCCATTCTTTCCAATTGGTTTCGGTAAACAAACCACTCAGTTTGCAGCGCACGTTCGGGAATTGGGCGATCTCCTGTATGCCTGCCTTCCAGTCATCGATCTTTTTATGACGGATGTCGGGTTTGGCGCAATGATCTATCACAAATGGTTGATCGGGAAATGCCCTTACAAAATCAATGGCTGGTTGCAACTGATGATGAAAGATGAGAATATCGTACGTATAGTTGTATGCTTTTAAAGCTGCCACTCCACGACGGAAATTGGTTCTGGCCAAAAAATCAATGGGTTCGCCCTGTACTACGTGGCGGTATCCTTTGATGATTGGATACTGCGAAAAGTATTGCAGGCGGTCGGCAATGTTATCGGCTTGTAGGTCAATCCAACCTACCACCCCTTTAATAATGGGGTGTGTTTTGGCCAGCTCCACCAGAAAATGGGTTTCCATTTCAGACTGGGTTGCCTGTACGGCCACCACGCCATCTACATTATTTCTTTTTGAAACCAACGCCAGGTGTTCGGGAAGATAATCCTGCTGAAGGGTTTTCATGGAATTATCAATCCAGTCGTAGGTTACTTTATCGTATTTCCAGAAGTGAACGTGGGAGTCGATCACAGCTACATGCTGTTGAGCACCACCGTTGGCATCGTCGAAGGCAGCATCGTATTGTTTTTTCATGTTCATGTGTTATGGCATTTACGTTTATCAGGGAAGACCAAAGATCTTTTCCATCAGCACCCATTTTTCACCAGGCTTTGCCCAGGGAAGCGCCTGCTGGAATTTCCACATCAGGTTTTCCCATTCCTGAACCCTGGGGTTGGCGGCATCGGCCTTTGCTTTCTCTGCAAAAGAAAACTGGTCATTGGCCTCAATGATCATAAAAAGCCGGTTGCCAGTACGATAAATATCGAGCACAACAATGCCAGCCGATCGAATGCTTTGCACAATCTCGGGCCATATTTCATCGTGATGACGCTCGTAGTCGGCAATCAATGCCGGATCATCTACCAGGTCCAGGGCAAGACAATACCTCATTGTTTGTAGTTTATGGTTTGTGGTTTCCTAATTTGGAAATACCTATAATTTATCAGGCTTCGCGAACGTCCGGGAAATATTCCTGAGGTTCGGGTTGTTTCATGTTGTGCGGTTACTTTAAATGTAAACAACTACAAACCATAAACCTCAAACAACAAAACGTTTATTTGTATGCAACAGCAACTTGTTTACTACTG
>CBIMFG010000125.1:0-7987 GCA_966243125.1 uncultured Niastella sp. | reverse complement strand
TGTAAGAAATCATTGAATGTGCGGGGCGATGATGGGCCCAGCTGGTCCATTGCCTATAAACAATTGTTCTGGGCACGGCTGCACGATGGCAACCGCGCGTATAAACTGTTTCGCGAAATCATGAAGCCAACCAAAAAAACGGGCATTAACTATACTGCTGGCGGCGGCGTATACCCGAATTTATTATCGGCTGGTCCGCCATTTCAGATAGATGGCAATTTTGGCGCGGGCGCCGGTATTGCCGAAATGCTGCTGCAAAGCCATGAAGGATATATCAATTTTTTACCCGCCATTCCCGATGAGTGGAAAGCGGAAGGATCGGTGAAAGGGATGAAGGCGAGAGGGAATGTTGCGGTTGATTTTGCCTGGAAGGATGGGAAGGTTGTTAGTTATAAATTGTATTCATCGGTAAAGAAAAAAGTGAAGGTGATGTTGAATGGGGTTGTTAAGGAAGTTGAAGTGCAGAAGAAATAATGAATATTGAATGTTGAAGTGGAATACAGAAATGAAGAATGAAAAACAGAGAAATTAAAAATGAAAAAGGTAAAGGCAAAAGAAGGAAGTCTGTATAATGGGAATTGTATTGGCTTACAGCTTAAGGCTTATGGCTTATGGCTTACAGCGGCTTTTCTTGTAAACAGCACAAACGCACAGGTAAGGTTACCAAAAATATTTGGCGACAGCATGGTGCTGCAACGGAATGCGCCATTGCGAGTATGGGGGTGGTCTGCACCAGCTGAAGCCATAACGGTGCAATTTCATCAACAACAAAAAACAGTAAAGGCCGATGCCAATGGTAATTGGGAAACTGTACTGGCGCCCGAACAGGTGGGCGGCCCGTATGAGTTACAGGTAAAAGGAAAAACAACCATCACCCTGCATGGCATTCTTATGGGCGATGTATGGGTTTGTTCAGGCCAGTCGAATATGGAAATGCCGGTGAAGGGCTGGTCGCAGGTAGTAAATGCCGATCAGGAAATTGCTGCGGCTAACTATCCTTCAATAAGATTATTCACCGTAGAAAAAGATGTACAGGGCAAACCTTCAGCCGATGTAAAAAGCGGTACGTGGCAAACCTGTACGCCGCAAAGCATTCCACCCTTTTCAGCAGTAGCTTATTTTTTTGGAAGAGCCCTGCACCAACAACTGAAAGTACCTATAGGATTGATCAATTCTACCTGGGGCGGCACCGATATAGAAAGCTGGATCAGCCGTAAAGGGTTTGAAAGCGAACCTTACTATAAATGGCTGACGGCAATTACGCCTGAAAAAAGCACTGCTGACATGACGGCCATGAAGTACCAGCAAATGCAGGCTTACCTGGCATCCATACAGTTAAATAATATAGATACGGCTACCATTAAACAATGGCCTTCGATAGACCTGGACGACAGCAAATGGCGCACGATGCACGTACCGGAAGTGTGGGAGACCCAATTGCCCGGACCTAAGTTTGATGGCGTTATCTGGTATAGAAAAGAAATAAACATCGACGAGGCCGATGCGGGTAAACCAGCCGTATTGCATTTGGCCATGATAGATGATAACGACGTTACATACGTAAATGGCATAGTGGTTGGCGCTTTACAGGGCTATAACGTGAAGCGCGTATACAACATTCCTGCTTCTTTATTAAAGAAAGGAAAAAATGTAATTGCCGTGCGGGTACAGGATACCGGCGGCGGTGGTGGCATTTATGGTGAAACAGAAGATTGCGCTTTGGTAATTGATGGAAAAAATACCTCGCTGGCCGGCTCGTGGAAGTTTCGCATTGAATCAATGCTAACGAATACGGGCATTGGCGCCAATGATTATCCCAGTGTGTTGTACAATGGCATGATCAGTCCGCTGGTGAAACTGGCCGTTAAAGGCGCCATCTGGTACCAGGGCGAAAATAACGCCGGTCGCGCCTTTGAATACCGCAAGGCGATGCCGTTGCTCATTAAAGACTGGCGCATGCGTTGGAAGCAACCTGATCTGCCTTTTTATTTTGTACAGCTCACCAGTTTTAATAGTGCCAATGGTAACAGTAACAACGGCAGTACCTGGGCCGAATTGCGCGAGGCGCAAACACTGGCCACTACATTGCCCAACACCGGTATGGCCGTTACAATTGATGTAGGGAACCCCAACGATATTCATCCGCATAACAAACAGGATGTAGGCAAACGCCTGGCCTTACTGGCTTTACAAAAAACATATGGTGTAAAAACAGTTGCTTCAGGCCCTGTATATAAAAGCATGCAGGTGAAAGGCAGCCGTGTTACTATACAATTTACAAACACTGATAAAGGATTAACGGCTTCCGGCGATATCACTGGTTTTGAAGTGGCCGGCGCCGATCAGCATTTTTATCCCGCCACAGCAACTATTACAGGTAATACTGTTGTTGTATCAGCATCAGCAGTAGCTACACCGGTAGCTGTGCGATATGGCTGGGCCGATGATGACAGCAAGGACAACCTGTTTAATACAGCAGGGTTACCGGCAGCGCCATTTCGTACCGATAACTGGAAAGCAATTACCGAAGGAAAGAAATACACACCACCACTTACGCATCAATAAACAAATATTTAATCTGTAACATGCAAAAGAATACGCGCGGTTTGATGGGGATAGCAGCCATAACCTTATTATCTTTTTTACAGCAGAATGTCTTTTCACAAAACATAACCATACCCGTAGAAACACAGCACAATGCCATGGTATTGCAAACCAATGCCAGCAACAACCTGGGCATTGTTTACCTGGGACCCAAACTGGCCGATAAAAAAGAATATGAATCCATTCCGGCCATGTATAAGCAGGCCACTGAATACAGCGGGGTTGCCAATTCCGCGTATGCCTCATCGGGTTCGCGTAATTTGTTTGAACCGGCCATTACGGTAGTACATGCGGATGGTAACACTTCGCTCGATCTGCAATATGTAAAACATGAATCAAAAAAGCTCGACGATAATACCTCACTGCTAACCGTAGTGATGAAAGACCCCGTGTATGATTTTGAAGTGAAGTTGTTTTATAAAACTTTTTTCAATGAAGATGTGACCGAGCAGTGGAGCGAGATCAAACACAATGAGAAGGGCAATGTGGTGTTGCAGAAATTTGCTTCTGCTAATTTGTACCTGAAAGCAGACAACTTTTACCTGCGTCAATATCATGGCGACTGGGCCAAAGAAATGCAACCCGAAGAAGCCAGGATCACCCATGGTATAAAAACACTCGATTCAAAACTGGGTACCCGGGCCGATCTGTTTCAGCCACCCGTATTTATGGTGTCGCTGAACAAACCGGCTACGGAAGACGAAGGTTCTGTGTTGTATGGCGCGCTGGAATGGAGCGGTAATTTCAAAATAGACCTGGAACTGGACAACCTGAACAACCTGCGCATTATTGCCGGAATCAACAACCACGCATCACCCTATACTTTAAAACCGGGTGAAGTGTTTACCACACCGGCGTTTATATCGGTTTTGTCGCACAGGGGAAAAGGCGAAGCCAGCCGCCAGCTGCAAAGCTGGGCGCGTAACTACAAACTGCTCGATGGAAAGGGTTCCCGGCTTACCTTGTTGAACAACTGGGAAAGCACCTATTTTGATTTCAATGAAACCAAATTAAAAGCACTGCTGCAAGACACAAAAAAGCTGGGTGTTGAAATGTTCCTGCTCGATGATGGCTGGTTTGGTAATAAATATCCACGTAATGATGACTTTGCGGGTTTAGGCGACTGGCAGGAAAATAAATCGAAACTGCCTAATGGAATTGCCTCCCTGGTTAAAGAAGCGCAGGACAATGGGGTGCGATTTGGCATTTGGGTAGAACCCGAAATGGTGAACCCAAAAAGTGAATTGTATGAGAAGCATCCTGACTGGGTGGTGAAGCAACCCAAGCGCCCTGAATATTATTTCAGAAACCAATTGGTACTCGATCTTACCAACCCGCAGGTGCAGGATTTTGTGTTTGGTGTTATCGACAACCTGTTTACTAAAAATCCAAACCTGGCGTATATAAAGTGGGATTGTAATGCTGTTGTATACAATGCATACTCGGCCCATATAACCAATCAATCCCATTTCTATATACAATACGTACAGGGATTATACAGCGTGTTGCAAAGGATCCGTAAAAAATATCCTACTGTGCCCATGATGTTGTGCTCGGGTGGGGGCGGACGTGTTGATTATGCGGCCCTGCAATATTTTACTGAGTTCTGGCCCAGTGATAATACCGATCCGCTGGAACGCATTTTTATGCAATGGGAGTATTCTTATTTCTATCCGGCCATCAGCTCAAGCAACCACGTAACCGATTGGGGTAAACAACCCATCAAATACCGTACAGATGTGGCTATGATGGGCAAACTGGGTTTTGATATTGTGGTGAGCAAACTGAGTGCAAACGATCTTGCGTTCTGCCAGCGTGCGCTAAAGAATTATGATGGGTACAGGTACCTGATCCTGCAGGGCGATCAGTACCGGTTGCAGGACCCCCGGGAAAATTCAGTAGCCGCCATGTTGTATTTAAATCCTGAAAAAAGCAAAGGTGTTGTATTCAATTACCTGGTGAATAACCGGTACGATGCAGGCAGTGAGCGGCCTATTCGCATGAAGGGGCTCGATCCTCAAAAGCGATACCGGCTTACAGAGGTGAACCTGTATCCAGGTACCACATCCACCCTTGTTGATAAAACCTATACCGGCGAATTTCTGATGACCGTTGGGTACAATCCCGATGTAAAAGCCAGCCGGTCGAGTGTGGTGTTGTTCCTGAATGCGGAGTAGAAGGTTTAAAGTATAAAGTTTAAAGTTTAAGGTTGGTTCCCGTTTATCGGAGTGTGTAACAATTTGCAGGCAGGCTCAAAATTCAGAAACCAACCTTAAACCTTAAAACATTAAACCTTCACCCCGTATCTTGCAGTATGGCAAATAAAGTTGTAAAACTGTTAGGGCGACTTGGACTGGATTGGTTTATACTATCGCTGATTGGAATGATTATGCTGGCCTCGCAATTTCCCGGACCAGGTATTGCAAAGGGGCCTTTTTCCATATCTTCTTTGGCCAACCTGGGTGTTTCCTTTATCTTTTTCTTTTATGGGTTGAAATTAAACCGAAAGAAACTGGTAGCAGGGTTGAGCAACTGGCGTTTGCACATCCTGGTACAGGCAGGAACGTTTATTCTGTTTCCCGTACTGCTGTTGTTGCTGCGGCCCTTGCTCGATCGCGGAGATACCCAGGTGTTATGGCTGGGTGGTTTTTTTCTGGCAGCCCTGCCTTCAACTGTTTCCTCTTCTGTAGTAATGGTGTCCATTGCCAATGGGAATATTCCAGCCGCAATTTTCAATGCCAGCATCAGTAGTCTTATGGGTATTTTTATCACGCCCATGTGGATGGCCATTGCCACTGGTGGTCAGCAAAACCACATTGATATGAGTGATGTGCTTATAAAACTGTTGCTGCAAATATTGTTGCCGGTGGTGTTGGGCCTGCTGTTGAACCCAACCCGGTTAGGACAGATTGCCGAGAAATACAACAAGCAATTAAAATACTTCGATCAGGTTGTTATTCTCTCCATCGTTTATACCGCCTTTAGCGATTCGTTCGATAAACACATGTTCAGTAACCTGGGCATTGGTGAATTATGTATCCTGGGCGCCTGCGTGCTGGCTTTGTTCTTCTTTGTATATTTTATTATGAACAACATTGCCCGCCTGCTTCATTTTAACCGCGAAGACAGAATTACTGCTACCTTCTGCGGTTCCAAAAAATCATTGATCCATGGCACAGTGATGGCAAAAGTGATCTTTATGAACAGTCCGCTCATGGGTATTTTGTTGTTGCCTATAATGCTGTACCACGCCCTGCAGCTGATTGCTGTAAGCGTGATCGCACAGGGCATGGCACGTAAGCATAAGACTACCCCAGTTTAACAGATGTCATAGTAAGCGAACCGCCAACCGCTTTATCATTGAAAAAAGATATGTTGTCTTTCGATCCCTTTAAACCCAGTGTATACAATAAGGGCAGGTAGTGTTCCGGTGTAGGAATGGCTAGCAGCGCATCACGGCCCAATTCAGTAAAATTGATCAGTGGTTTGTGATTGCCATCGAGGATCAATGATTTGAATTTCTCATTGAGGTTTATTGCCCAATCGAAACCATAGTTGTCTTCATTTAATTTATCCCACGCTACCATTCTCAGGTTGTGCACCATGTTGCCACTCCCAATGATCAATACACCTTTTTTGCGCAGGCTGTATAACTCTTTCGCCAGGTCGTAATGATATTGCGGTCCTTTTGAATAGTCGATGCTTAATTGTAATACCGGAATTTTCGCATCGGGATACATATGCCGAACAACGGTCCAGGTGCCATGGTCAAGCCCCCAGTCGTGGTTTAATTCAACCTGCGTGCTGGTGATCAGCGCAGCGGTTTCTTTTGCCAGAACCGGGTTGCCGGGCGCAGGATATTGCACCTCGAACAAGGCCCTGGGAAAACCACCAAAATCGTGGATCGTTTGCGGAAAATCCATCGCTGTGATCTTTGTTCCCTGCGTAAACCAGTGGGCCGAAACCACCAACACCGCTGCCGGTGTTGGGATCTCTTTAGCCATTTGCGTCCAGCGGCGGCTGAACTCAGTATCTTCAATTCCGTTCATGGGCGAACCGTGCCCCACAAACAACACTGGCATTAGTTGTTCCTGTTCAGGTAAACTATTAGTGAAATTGTTAAATGCAGAAAGTGTTGTCATGCCTACTGCTCCTTTTATAATATTTTGTATGAAATGTTTTCTTTGCATTACCTGGTAAAAGTAGAGCATTTTTCGGTAGCCATTACTTACAGCAAGGGAAGCTGCTATTAGTTGTGTAATACCTTCCAACCGGCCACCCAATTGTAGTTATATTTCATAGTTAACTGAATCAGCAATACGGTCATGTTTATAATGTGCGAAGGATACCCAATTGCAGGTTGGCAATGGGTGTATGTTTGGCCTGCGTTTTTGGGATAAGTTTGTATAAATCAGAGTGGTGAAGAAATTTTTCTATTTAAAAACAATATGAAATTGTATAATTCTGTATTGTTTCTGTATAAAAACAGTATGAAAATATTTAGCGGAGCATCATTTCTATTTAGAAATGGGGTGAAAATAAATAGAAACGTACTGTTTCTAAATAGAAACAGGGTGAAATTATACAATAACGTATCGTTTTTATACAGAAACAGTATGAAAATGTATAGAAACGTATGGTTTTTATATAGAAATGGCGTGAAAATATACAGTAGCGGATGATTTTCGTATGGAAACAGGGTAGAATTGTATGGTTGCAATCCAAACTGATCAACTGGTTAACTGATCAACTGATTAACCTTCCATTGTATCATATCCGTACACCCACCGCCCGGAATTGAACACCAGGCAACGGTAAACCTCCTTGCTTTACAGGCAGAATACGAATGGCACAGGGCTTGTAATTTTACAAGGCAATAAATCAGCCTCCCATGTTCCGTCACTACTTCCAGATCGCCTGGCGCAATCTCCTGAAAAGAAAATTTTATACGTTCATAAACGTGGCCGGACTGGCTATTGGTATGACGTGTTGCATGCTGATCAGTGTGTACCTGTACCATGAAAATTCTTACGATCAATACCACGCCAAACGCGACAGGATCTACCGCGTAGTACAAACTTTTCGCACGGCAGAGCCCGGGGCAAAACTGGCAGCGCCCACCCCACAGGATTATCAGGTTTGGGGTTGTGCGCCCGTAGGACCCGCCCTGCAGGCCGATTTTCCTGAGATAGAAAAGGTAGTACAGTTTATGAGCCCTAACAGTTTGCTGCTGCAACAGGGCGATAAACGCATTCAACAGGATAACCTGTTGTTTATGGATTCTACCGCCTTTGATGTATTCAGCTGGAAAATGATCTATGGAAATCCCGCTTCGGCTTTGGTGGCGCCTTCTATAATCGGCTTGCCGCCAGCTTCGACCAGA
>CBIMFG010000124.1:0-8017 GCA_966243125.1 uncultured Niastella sp. | reverse complement strand
GGTAGGGGTTGTTAAAGGACTGCTGGCATGCCGGGTAGGCACAGGATGGCCTAATGATGCCTGTTGCAACTGATCTTTATCAAGCACATGCAGGGTTAGCTTTTTAAAAATGGCAATATCATCAGCATTAACCGGGTGGGCCTTTATGATCCGCCATTCATGTCCATCAATGACGGTTGAAACTGGTTTATTGAATATAAGTGGTACCTGGCTGAGTGGGAGCTTGTATTTTCCTATTTGCCGGCCGGTAATACCATCAATACAAGTTACCTTGATTTTTTTGGGGAATAAGGTCAATGCTGCATCAAGGACTTTTGCGTAGTTCATGTGTTGGTTTTCTAATATGATGAATTTACGGCAGCATGGGGAAACCAATTTGCTCCGGGAAACAATATCGCAATAAAAAGTGAATCACGCCACTGTTGCCGGTCATAAAATCAGCTGTTGGCTGTCGTTCACCTTGTACCAACCAGTAAGGGCCGTGCTGATGATGGTCCTTTTTAAAATGCATGAGAACCTGGGCAACCCAGTCGGCTCTTTCCAGCCATTCTGTTTCCTGAAAAACTTTATAAGCTTCCAGGTAAATTTCTCCCAAACCGGCAAGACCTTGCAATTGACTAAGATTATTGTCCAATACCTGTTTGGGGTGATTTAATAATGCACCGGTGGCAAAATGTTTATAACGTTGCTTATCAGTAGGGTTAACCGAACATCCATAAGCTTTTATAAAAGCGAGGGCGATTCCCGACGTGCCTTCGCTCCACCAGTGCATTAATTCTTTATTTTTATCAGTGCGCCATTGTATTTTGTCACCCTGGTAAACAGCTTTTGTTGTCAGCCAGTGTAAACCGGCGTTTGCCGCAGCCTGCGCTTTTTGATCTTTGTAACGACGGGCATATTCCAACAAAAAATAAATAATGCCAGATCCGCCATTGGCAAAACCCTGTCGTTTTTTTTGTTTGGCCTTTACTTCTTTATAGATCCAGGAGCCATCTTTTTGTTGTTTTTGTAATAGCAGATCAACATACTTGCTTAAGCGCTCTATCATTACATCTGGCAATAAAAAATCCTGACATAGCCAGTGCGCCATGCCTTGTCCGGCTATACCGTCAATATAACCAGTTTCGGGGTTCTCCCGTTCCAGTAAACGATTGATCCAGTCAAAATAATGGGTTTGAGGTTTTATCAATTCATCTTTTATGGAACTGGACAAAACAGCTGCAATGCCAGATGCTCCAAAATGCAGGCTGGGTGATACGTGTTCAATTCGTTGGATGTATTTGGTGTCAATCAGGTTCATGGCCAATTGAATATTTTTAGCACATGCACTTGTATCAATACCCATTTTATGGGCTTTATTAAGCAGATAAATTACTCCTGTAGCTCCTTTGCTGAAGCTCGTGTACCAGGCTTTGTTGATCTTGTTTTTATCCTGGTTTGGTTCGGCTTTCTGATCTTCCGTAAACCAGCCCCTGTTTTCATCTGCCAACAATGGAGAAGCCAGGGTGCCAATAGCCTGTTGTATCGTTTGTTTTATATGTTCTTTTGTAAATACAACCGGCTGAGTGGTTGGTCGTTGCTTTTTATTGCGCAAATCATCTTTGTACTTTACCAGTGTATCAAACACAGGCGATAATGCTGGTCGTTTTGAAGCATCCGGATGCAGGCATTGCACTATTACATCGGCAATAGCTTTGTCAGGAATAAAGAAATTTATTTTTTCAACCAAAGACTCAAACGGAGTATCCGTGAGTTTCGTAGGCGAAATTCCCGTCCATACCTGCAATAACACAGCGCCGGCAGCGAATACATCCTCTTTGATCGTAGGCGTTTCTGTTTTTAGTTGCTCCGGCGACATATACCCATGGGTTCCTAATTGGTATGGGGGCGCCGGCGCCTGTTGCTGCAGGGAATAACTTAATTCCATATCTATCACCGCCACTTTTCCATTGGGCATAATGATAAAATTATTGGAAGTGGCATCGCGATGCACAACCTGGTGTTTATGCAGGGTGTTCAACAAATCAACAATCTGTATTAAATAATCTACAAAGGTAATTCCTACACGTGTTCCCGTTAGCAATCCTTCGCGCAACTCACCGTTCTTTTCCCGGCATACCTTATACAGTGGTTTGCCTTTTATTCGTTCTATCACCAGGTAGTAATTGCCGTTTTCTTCAAAATGGCCGAGCAGGCGTGGCATCCGTACTTTGTCCTGTAGTTCGGCATGGAGTTGTTGCTGCCACATCAACCGGTCTTTTATGTCGCGGCCATGTTTGTCTTTGCTGTCACCGTAAGTACCTTCCTTGATCACGCAAAACCCAAAATTGGTGAAACTTTTTATATACAAACATTTCACCACGTCATTCTTCTGGCTTTCTTTCAGGCTTTTGATGACTATATAATTATATCCAATCCGGTTGCCGGCTTTTTTGATGGCTTTCCCTTTTACTTCACTTTCTTCCGCTGCACTTTGTGAAACGGTTTTAACTGTTTCAACTTTCATGATGATAAAGTTTAATGATTAGGCACCTTTACGTACCAATGTTACTGCAGCATTAAATTTCGGCAAGCCCACTGCAGTTAGCCTGCAGTGGAATATTAATTTTTGCCGCTCTCATTAATCAGTCATTAAGAGAGTAATTTTCCAGAAATGGCTTCAGCTTACTTTTTGAAAAGAACGCGATCACAAAGAAGCCTTCCTCTTCATAAAAATAGCTTTCGCGGTAGCTGTCGAATTTGATTGGGCAACCCAATCCCTTCATGAAATTGATGTAATCGTAAATACTTCTCTCAGATAGGTTTAATCGCTCTGCCAGTTGCGCTGGCGTACCTGTACCTTTTATACGTATCAGGTGATCCAGGCGCGAGAGCCGGTCAATGATATCTCGTTGCATATATCGGGTGATTTAAGTGGCGGTTGTTAATCGCCACGGGATAAGGAATCGGTTTCTTTTACTACAGGGCCTTTTGATACATAGAAAGATTAACAGTGAGAAAGTGTTTACGCGAAAGCAGGTAAGTTGGCAGGCGTTCGTCGCTTCCTTCGCTGCAGGTAAATACCCCAAGCCGACAGGGCGACAAAAAAGCAGTTAAAGATTATATGCGTGCTCCACGACATTTCTTCCAGCACACCCCCGCAGGAACAGGGAATGTCGCTGCCAAAAAGCAGCATGGCCGCAATATAGATGGTGAATAACGACATTAATACCAGCGAAGCATATAAACCGGCCAGTCGTGTAGCCGGTATCACCAGTAATGCCGAAATGATCAACTCACTGGCCGGCACCGCCCAGGCCAGTATACTGGCAAATGGAGCAATAATTGGTGACTCTGTAAGTCCGAATTGGAAATTGTAATAATCAATCAATTTAGCGATAGCTGCGTATACAAACAGGGTAATGTTTAAGGTGCAAATGATACCCATGACCACATTACTTCTTTTCATAGCATTGCAGTTCTTAATGTTGACGAATAAGGTTTTATTCCCGCCTTACGACAGGAAGTGTTGCTACAATCTTTCTACCTTAAATACTTGTTATTTACGGTTGACGTTGTTTCACCTGGCACGGAAAAAAATGGCCGTTTCATTCCATAATGGGATGGAATGGGTATTAAGCATAACACCAACCGGTTTGAAAGGAGGTTAGAAGGTGTGTCGGGAGGGCCTTAACCTCATTTGCATGTTACCTTATTATAAAATTACAAAGAAAAGTGGTTTTCCAATGTTAAGTTTTTAACGGTTAACCACACCTGTTAATAGGTTACAGGTTGTGTCACTGTTGCTCCAATATTACGCCTTGAATTAATGTATAATCAACGCAAGTAATGCGAATAAAGTTGTTTGAATATAATTTGTTACTGCATAATCAGGCGCCATCATTGGTGAAAGGAATGTATTTATTCTTACTGCAATGTAACTGCAGGCTATATTATCTTTTTGCATGTGTTCATATTTTGATAACAGTGTAATTACAATCGTTAGTCTAATTTGCATTTGCACCCCTCTGTTATAGTTATGTGGCAGAACCGACTAAATAAACCGCACGCCCAATCCGCCAATACTGATGAACATGTCTTTAATGAATGGTACCATCAGCATTGGGAATTATTATTTAAGCTGGCCTGTAAAAAAACAGGATCGGCCGATGATGCCTACGACCTGGTTCATGATCTTTTTGCCGACATCTGGCGCAGCATGCCTGAACTGGCCAACGGTACCACCGTTAGGTCGTACCTGGTAGCCTGTTTATATAACAAGATCTTTAATTATTTCCGGTCAAAAGGATTGCGTGAAAAACACTATAAAAACCTGGAAACGTTTTTGGCGCATCAGTCTGTTGCTGATCCCAATTATGCGCTGATGCAACAGGAGCAGGAACAGGAAACCATTACCCAGGCTATTGAAAGGGAAATAACCGATATGCCTGATAAAATGAAAAAGATCTTCATCCGCAATTATTATCATGATCAATCCATTACTGAAATAGCAGGCGATCTTTCGTTGTCCAGGCAAACCGTAAAAAACCAACTTCATATTGCCTCTAAACGCCTGCGCAGGGCTGTTAAACAGTTTGCAGTACACTTATTCAGCATATTAACATAAACACGCCTTTATTCATTTGTCTTCTCTTAACATTATGGTAATATTCACAGCATGGTACTATTTGCCGGCTGCGTTATTACTATGATGTATGAAACAAAGCCCCCTTTCTGTTGAAGAGTTACTTCAACGGTTCAGGAACAATGAATGCACCCCCGAAGAGATTGAGTTACTACAGCAATGGATAGCCCAACTCGACATGTCTGAGGAATCAA
Organism: uncultured Niastella sp.; assembly: GCA_966243125.1. GTDB lineage: Bacteria > Bacteroidota > Bacteroidia > Chitinophagales > Chitinophagaceae > Niastella. The sequence goes on along the minus strand of CBIMFG010000124.1, from coordinate 3,199 downwards.
CCGTTCTGTCGGCCGAACAGCTGGATGCGGTTAAAACCCGTATGCACGGGCAGTTGATGAGCGGGCGTGCTGTTGTACCTGAACGTCACCAATTGCCGGTTCGTCGTCGTTTACTGGTTGCAGCCGGCTGGCTCGTACTGGCTGTGTCGGCAATTCTATTATGGTATGTTATGCGCCCTGCTTTAACAGGTAATCAGGGTAATAAACCACAGCTTACTGTTATTGAGAATAACCGTACCGGCATCAGGCGCGTTACGCTGCCCGATGGTTCGCAGGTATGGTTAAATATGTATTCCCGTCTTGAATTTGACCCCCAACAATTCAACCGCACCAAACGCCTGGTGAAACTATCAGGCGAAGGTTTTTTTGAAGTAGTTAGCCTCCCCCTGGCCCCCTCCGGTAGAGGGGGTAAAGTCCCATTTATAGTACAAACCGGCAGCTTACGCACCCGTGTATTGGGAACCGCTTTCAATATTGAAGCATATGAACAGGAATCGGAAGTAAAGGTTTCGCTGGTACATGGCAAGGTGGCATTAGATGATACGGCTACCGATCAAACAACCGAGCTTTCTCCCAACCATATGGTGCGATACTCAAAGCAAACCCAATCGTGGGAAGTGTTGCCTGTTGCTGCTGCCAACGTAGCCCTGTGGACACAAGGTCATCTGGTATTTAATGAGGTGCCTTTACAGGAAGCTATTGAACGCATCGAAAACAGGTACCAGGTGCACATCGAATGTGATCCGGCCCTGGTGCAACACAAACGCATCACGGCCAGTTTCCGCAACAGTACCTGGCCGCAGGTGCTCACGAATATTCTTTTTGTTCACGACCTGCAGTATAAAAAAGCAGGGTCTGCAATTGTTATTGTGAAAAAGAAGTAAGCGCTGCTATACATATAGATTTTACACTGTAAATAAAGCCATTCAGAACAAGACTGTGATATGAATAAACTAACCGGTATACTGACTGTTATTTTTATTTTTTCGTTTCACCTGTTTTCATTCGGACAGGTAATTGCCCTAAAAGAAAAGATTTCCATTCAATTAAAGAATACTACTGCTGCGCAGGTTATTGAAGAACTGGACAAGCAAAGCAATTATACCTTTTCCTATACCCGTGATCAACTGGAAAAAATCACTATCAGATCTTTTGTATTTGAAAATACTTCTTTGGGCAATGCATTGGATAACCTCCAGCGCCTTGCCAATCTTGATTTTAATTTACTGGGTACTACCATTGCGGTAAAGGTCAATGCAAAACCAGCGGCAGATCTTACTCAGGCAAACAGCCAGGCCAGGCCCGGAAAAATTGCCGGGATTATCCGGAATGAATCAAATGAAGTAATGCCCGGTGTAACCATAACGGTTGAATCTACTACCAGGGCCGCTACTACATCGGTGAGTGGGGAATATGTTTTGTCGCTGCCGCCGGGTACTTATACATTACAGTTTTCATTTGTAGGATATCAATCGCGTCGTATTACCGATGCAGTGATTAAAGAAGATGAAACAACAAACCTGAACGTAGTACTTGCTGCTGCCTCCAAACAAATGCAGGCCGTAGTAGTAACCAGCGGCGCCCGTAAGGAAAGTACGCGTTCCCTGCTGATGACGCAAAAGAACAATGCCAGTATGACGAATGGCATCAGTGCCGAGCAGATCCGTGCCACGCCCGATAACAATACGGCACAGGTGTTGAAACGCGTGAGCGGCATAACCGTCCAAAGCGACAAATTTGTAACCATCCGCGGGGTGAGTGACCGGTATAATAACGTGTTGATCAATGGCGCTTCATTACCCAGTACAGAACCCAACAGAAGAAATTTCAGTTTCGATATTGTGCCCAGCGCCCTGCTGGATAACGTAGTGGTAAATAAAACCGCCACGCCCGATCTGCCGGGTGAATTCACCGGCGGCCTGGTGCAGGTAAATACCCGGGATGTACCGGTTGAAAACTTTTTACAGGTGTCGGTTGGTACCGGTTTTAATTCGGCCAGTACTGGTAAGGAAATGATGAGCTATAAACGTGATGATAAAGCGAATTTTGGCATTGTAGATAAAAACCGGAAATGGTTTGGTGATGGCCGGTTGATGGATCCCGTTGCTGCTTATGGAATGCTGGTTAGGAACGATACCGCCAACATAAGAAGGATCGGCAGCCAGGTGCCCAACCGCTGGCAATTCAAAACCTATCCTTATACGCCTGTGCAAAACTATCAGTTGGCTGGGGGAATAAACAAGCGGTTTCAAAAAAGCTCCCTGGGTTTTATAGCAGCGGCCACCTATTTGAACGAACAGTTTTATGAAGGTGGAAATGCACGGGTAAGCAGTCAATTTGATTTTAATAGTGAAAGATACCGGTATAATACTACCATTGGCGGTTTATTCAATACTGCCTGGAAAACCACCAAACACCGCATTTCGTGGAAGAATCTGTATAACAGGCGTTACAGCAACACGTTCGATTATAGAACAGGAAATTATTCAAGTCAGGGCTGGAACCCCGCCCGCCGTACTTCAGAGATCACCCTGGCCAATGAACTGGTGCAAACCAGGCTAGAAGGAGAACATAAATTTACAAAAGCCAACCTGAAACTGGACTGGTACGGTGATTATACCGAGCTGAACCGGGAACAGCCTGATTCGCGTTTCATTGCGGCCCGGCCGATAGGTTTTAATCCGCAGATGGACGGGGCATATATGTATAACCTGAACGACCGGTTGCTGTTACTGGGGGGCTTATACGCTGCGGTATTGAAGGAAAAAAAGAAAAACGGCGGCGCCAATTTTTCCCTGCCTTTTAAAGTGTTCAAAGAAACACAATTATTCAAAGTAGGGTATAGCTATAGCGAACGGAAAGCTGATTTTGATGCTGGTAACTTCCGGCTACTGGGAACTGCGTCCTATGGTGATGCCAGGCTGGGCTTACCTTATTATGAAATTACCCAACAGGATGCTTTTGCCCGGGGTGATCTTTGGTATCAGCCTGCCAGTACCCGTGCCAGCAGTTTGGGTGACAGATATATAGGTAAGCAAACCCTGAAAGGCAGTTATGCCATGTTAGACCTGAAACCGCTCAACCAGTTACGAATAACGGGTGGGGTCAGGTACGAAGACAATAAAATGAATATGAGCACCGTGTTTTACAGTGTAACAACCGGGATGCCCAAGTTTGATGATTCTGTGTATCATGAGAA
>CBIMFG010000123.1:0-8019 GCA_966243125.1 uncultured Niastella sp. | reverse complement strand
ATAAATGGTATGGTGGGCAACACCACCTCGGCCAATAGTTTTTATCACAACAGCGTTTACATCGGCGGTAGTGGGGTAGGTGTGGGTACCAGCAATACGTACGCCTTTAGCCGGCTGGTTACTTCCGGTACTTACGATATTCGCAATAATATTTTTGCCAATACCCGGGCCAATGCCAATGGGGGCGGCAAACATTACAGCGTCAACTTTGGCGGTGCTACAACGGGCGCTACCGTTAATTACAACGTGTATCAATACAATGGTTCAGGCGGACGCTTTGCCAATAGCGGCGCCGTGGAAATTCCCACTTACATGAATGGGGGAACACCAACTACCGGCTGGCTGGCGGGTGATCTGAAAAGTGTAACAGGTGATCCCAACTTTATCAATCCAACTGGGAATTTATCAGCAGTTAATCTGCATATTAATACAACCGGTATTTCAGTAGCGGAGGGAACCGGTACGGCCATAGCGTCAATAACCGACGATTACGACAATGAAACCCGCAGCGGTTTAACCCCGGTTGACATAGGGGCCGATGCCGGCAATTTTGTGGCGGCGGCTGCAACCTGTAATACGCCCAATGCGCCCACCGGTTTGGTATTAACCGCCATTTCAGCCACTGAAATAGATGGCAGTTTTACGGCTTCTGCCGGCGGCGCCAATGGGTATATGGTTGTTCGTTATCTGTCAGGCGCCACCGCTGTAGCGCCGGTAGATGGAGTGATCTATCCTGTAGGCAGCACGCTGGGAACAGGTACGGTGGTGTCCATCGGTTCCAACCCAGGTTTTGCCAATACCAATTTGCTGGCCAGTACGGCGTACGATTATTATGTGTATGCCTATAACAACGCCTGTATCAGCGCCATCAAATACAGCACGGCGGTATCAGGTTCAAAAAGCACCGCAGGTTGTACGGGTCCCAGTGGTTTAATCACGGTTGGACAAACCGGCACTTTCCAAACGCTTACAGCGGCCCTGGCTTCTTTAAGCGGTGGTATCAGTGGCGCAGTTACAGTTGAATTGCAAAGCGATTATACCAGTGCAAATGAAACGTTCCCGATAACAATAGGTTCCAACGCCTGCTTTAGTCCCATTAATACCGTGTTGATCCGTCCGGCGGCCAATGCAAACGGACTGGTGATCACCAGCTCCGTACCCGGGCCAACCATTGATTTGACTGGTGGTACGTATGTAACCATCGATGGCAGACCGGGCGGCGTAGGTACAGCCATGGCCGTAACTGCAGCCGGCAATTTGAATACCACCAATTTGAACATTATAAATACCAGTGCGCTGGGGTCCGCCATTCGTTTCGATAACGGCGCCTTCCGCAATGTGGTAAAATATTGTGATCTGCAAGGGATGAATGCCGTACCAGCTGCTACCACCACTGCTTCAGCAGGTGTGGTATTCTTTGGCAGCAATGGCGCCAATGGCAACGATAACAATACCATTGACCATTGTAATATTCACGCCAGCGGTACCGGCGCTTCCATTCCATCAATAGGGGTGTATGCACTGGGCGCCAATAATACTGGTGTAAATACCAACTTCAACGACAACGATACCGTTTCCAATTGTAATATTTATGATTACTTTTTGCCGAATGGCAATTCAGCCGGTGTAATGCTGAACAATGGGGTGAGCAATTGGGTGGTTTCAGGCAACCATTTCTTTCAAACCAACGCCCAGGTTTATTCAACTGCGTCGTTCAATCGCGGCATCTGGATCATCAGCAACCGCAATACGGGTAGTGTAGGGAATGGTTTTGTGGTGACCGATAACTATCTCGGTGGTGCTGCTCCGGGCTGTACCGGCACGCCTTACACGCTGTCGGGACTGGGCAATTCATTTGATGGAATCAGATTGGAGATTGCAGATGGTACAGTGGTGAACCCAAGTTCGGTACAGGGAAATACCATTACCAACATAGCTATTACCAGTACAATTACAACCGATGTGTTTCATGGTATTGCCGTAACCGGTTCAAACGGAAGCGTAAATGTGGGTACAGTTGCAGGTAATACAGTGGGCGCGGCTACCGGTAACAATGCCATTACCATTGCCGGTGGCAATGGTGCGCATACGATCCCATATTATATTTCAGGAAATACCAACGCTGCTGCGGTGATCAATTTGAAACAAAATATCACGGGTGGTATTACCTTGAGCAATGCGGGTAATAACTTCTCCGGTATTTACGATAATACAGCAGGTATAGTGAATATTGATGGCAACCAGGTGGGTAGTTTAACAACTGCCAACAGCATCAATGCGGTTAACACCAGCACTACCAGTATGTATGTGCGCGGTATCAATATTCCCAGCGGGAATGGGGTGTTTGCGATCACCAACAATACCATTGCCAATTTGACCAATAATTCAAGCTCCGCTGCAACCGGGGCGCAGGTGGCTGGTATAAATATCGGTTCAGCTGCTTCAACGGTGTCAACCGTAGCGGGTAATACCGTGCGTAATTTATATTCTGCTACCACCTATACCCAGGGTAGTGGTAACTCGGCGGTGTTGGGTATTTATATGGGCGCTTCCACCAGTAACCCGGTTACAGTTACCGGTAATACGGTGCACAGCCTGGTTTCGGGTGCTGCAACAGCGGGTGTGTTTATGGAAGGTATCTTTTTCTGGGGCGCCAATTCCGCCACCATCACCAATACCATCTCAAAAAACAAGGTGCATAGTTTTGATGTAACTACGGCCAATACCAATGCTAATATCCGTGGTATAGAACTGAACCAGGGAAAGGCCGATGTATACAACAATATGGTGCGGTTGGGTATTAAACCAGATGGCACTTCATTGACCAATGCCATTCGTATAGATGGTATCATGAAGGGTTCCGGATTGAATAGCAGTATTTTCAATAACAGTATTTACATTGGCGGAACTGGCGTAGGTACTGGTACCTTAAGCTCCAATGCCTTCCGCAAGGAAACCAATACCGGTACCGATAATGTACAAAACAACATTTTTGTGAACAACCGTTCCAACGCCACAACCGGTGGTTTGCACAACGCCATTTGGGTAAATGCGTTGGCGGGTATGACCTTCGATCATAATATTTATGGCTATGGCGGCACCGGCGGTAACTTTGCAGCTGCTGCACCGGGTGGTGCATCGTTTGCCGCAACCTATACCAGCGGCTGGAATGTCGGCGGCGATTTGACCAGTCAGGCAGCAGATCCGTTGTTTATTGATGCTACCGGCGCTGCCACCACTGTTGATCTGCACATCACTACTTCGGCTGTTTCACCCGCCAATGGCGCGGCTGTGCCTTTTGCGCTGGTAACAGATGATATAGATGGCGAGGCCAGAAATGGTACTATGCCTGATGTGGGCGCCGATGAGTTTGCCCAATTGAATGGCATAGATCTGCAGGCAGTTTCCCTGGAAACGCCGCCAGCAGGCAAAGGCTGTTATGGCAAAGAAGCAGCTACCATTAAAGTAAGGAACAACAGTGCTACAATCATTGATTTTGCGGTGAATCCGGTTACAGTAACCGTTACTGTTACGGGCGCCACTACGGCCACTATTACCAAAACCATCAGCACCGGTACGCTGGCCGCAGGCGCTACGCTGGATGTGTTGCTGAATGGTACAACTGATTCTGTTAATATGAGTACCCCGGGTACTTATATCTTCAACGCCAAAACAACGGTAACCGGCGATGCGAAGCCATCAAACGATGCGATGGTAATGGTTACGCGTACCCGTGTGGCCCTGGTGTCGGGTTCTATCAGCGCCTCACAAACCAGTTACTGCTTCAACGGCGCACCGGTATTAACGGTTACAGGTGGCGATGGTTTTGCTGGTCTTCAATGGCAGCAAAGTACCGACTCTGCCAGCTACAGTAATATTGCTGGCGGTATCACGTCTCCATATACAACAGCAGCGGCAACACAAACGTTGTATTACCGGCTGGCTTCGGTTTGTATTACCGATACGGTGTTTACGCCTGCTATAAAAGTGGAAGTGAACAGTCCGGCCATAACAGCCACCACGCCCGCGGGCCGTTGTAATACCGGCGTGGTGAACTTAAAGGCTACGGGTTCTGCCGGTTCAACCCTGTACTGGTATGCCGATGCAACAAGTACAAGCCCTATTGGTATTGGTTCAACCTATACAACCCCGTCCATTGCTGCTACCACTACTTATTATGTATCGGCAGCTGCGGGTGCCTGTGAAACGCCGCGTACGGCTGTGGTGGCTACCGTGAACAGCCGCATCGCTATTACCGCACAACCTGCAGGTTCCAGTGTGTGTATGGGTAGTGCAGTTAATTTAAGTATTGCGGCCAATGGTTCCGGCTTGAGTTATCAGTGGCGTAAAGATGGGGTGAATATTACCAACGCCACTACCGATACGTATTCAATTGCCAATGCCGTGGGTGCTGATGCGGGTGACTATGATGTGGTGATCTCCAACGCTTGCGGACTGGTGGTTTCCAATGTGGCTTCGCTGGCGGTGAAAGCATCCAACAACTGGGTGGGTGTGGTAAGCAGCGATTGGAATACAGCAGCCAACTGGTGCGGTGGTGTACCGGTGGCTACTACCGATGTAAGCATTACGTCAGGAACGCCGTTTAGTCCGGTGATCGGTGGCGCAGCCAATGCACATTCAGTTACTATTGGCACAGGCGCTACGCTCACCATAAATGGAACCGGTACCTTAAACCTCTATGGTAATTTTGTAAATACGGGTACGCTGAATGCGGGTGCAGGCACCATTGCTTTCCGCGGTACTACTAACCAAATCATAAACACCTTGTTGGTTGGGAATGTAATTGTGAACGGTGCGGGTGTTACGCTCAATGGTAATCTGACTATTGGTAATACCCTTACTATGACCAATGGAAACATAACGGCCGGTGCATTTAATATCTATCTGCAAAATGCAACAACCGGCAGTGTGGCCAGCCACATTGTTACCAATGCAACCGGCTCGGCTATTGTTACAAACAATACCGCTACTATCACTGTTCCGGTTGGGCCTAATGCTACCAGTTATAACCCGGTTACACTCAGCAATGGCCAGGGCATGACGTACACTGTGCGGGTAATGGAAGGTTTAATTGCTCCGGTGATCGATGACAGCAAAGCCATCAATCGTACCTGGACGGTAACTACTACCACTACACCCGCTGCCCCGGTGAACATTACGTTACAATATGCCGATGCTGATGCCAATGCGGCTTGTAACCCCGCTGGTATTATGGATGCGGGCGCTTATAACGGCGTAACCTGGGCGCTTGTTTCACCAACAGGCGGGGTGCTGCCAACAGGTTCCTCAATTGCAAGGCAGGTAGCGTTGTCAACTACACAACTGGGAGCTATCGTGCTCACTAACCAGGGTATGTTGAAGGCGCCGGTGTATGAATTCAGTGTTCAGTTGTTGCCAACCTTTGTTACCAGTGGCAATGCCAAACTGCGCATCAGCAGCCGGCGTACCATGACGATGACCTGGGCTGTGGTAGATGCCACCGGTGCCATGGTTAAACAATTCAATACTTCGTTAACCGCTGGTGTAAATGATGTTAATGTATCGCTGGCAGGGTTGGCAAGTGGGGTATATACGTTGCGCGGAGTAGGGGATGACGGAAGATTACAAACAATCCGATTTATGATAAAACACTAATATAATGACGCCGCAGATTTGATCTTGTGATTTGAGTAAGAGTCCTGTTTTCTAACAGGACTCTTTTATTGGTGAATCACTTGATCAGTCTGATGGCAAAAGGATAGCGATACAATTTGCTTTCGCTTGCTTTTACAGTGGCTACAATTACGAGCACCAGTACTGCTATGCCCACTATCCACAACAAAAAGATACCAATAAGAGTAATGAAGAGAATGATAACAATAATGCTAGCCGTGATCTGGAAGTTCAACGATTCCTTTGCATGTTCGGTCACAAACTTCGAGTCATCTTTCTTTATCAGATAAATAACCAGTGGTGGAATGATCCAGAAAAAAAGCGTTAGCACATGACAGAGGATGGCCAACGTTCTTTCATCACTGGTGGGCGTGTAAGCCGGCGCCTGGTCGGTGCCCAGAAAAGAATTAGAAGGGTTGCTACTTGTCATTGTATGGTGTTTTTATGAATTTATCGAAATAATATCAATTTATATAATCACAAAGACCTGTGAAGTACAGTCCTCACAGGTCTTTTAAGATATATATTACGTTATTTCTTTATTGTGCCGTTTCGGTAGCAGGTCTGGGGAACTGCGGCCAAACATCATCCCCGGGCCGGTCTATTGGCAATGTATTTAAAAGATTATAACGACGCATATCTATCCAGCGATGGCCTTCGCCAAACAGGGAGTAACGCCGCTGGTTTAATATTTCGGTGATCAATGCGTTTTGCGTAACCGCTCCGGTATACGCACCCAGGCCAGCCGCTGTACGAATTCTGTTGATGGCAACAATGGCATCAGGAAAACTGTTTTGCCATGTTTTTACTTCGGCATACAACAGGATCAATTCTTCGTTGCGGATAATAGGAATGGGCGCTACGTTGGTGGTGTATACAAAAAAGTCGTAATCGCTGTTCAATCCATCCTGTGTGGCGGTAGCATTGCGTTTGGGTGCTTTGATCAATCTGGCATCTCCAGGTGTTGCCTCGCTTACCCAATTAGGTTGGGTAACCCGTACTTCGGCAGCTGGCGTGTTTGTGGGAAAGAACACGGGGTTTAACAGGTCGCCACCACCGGTTGAGAACAGGTAATACGCACCAGTTGTAAGACTGCCATTCAGATCAAGGAACGATTCGCTGAGGGCGGCACTGGCGGTTGCCCAGTCTTTACGGTAAACAGCCACCCTGGCTGCCAGCGCACGGTTGAATTTGGAAAACTCGCTGGCTTTTTTATTCCACAGCGTAGTAGTGAATGGTAAGTCAACTGTGCTCCCTTTTAAATCGTTGTTGGCTTCGTTCAATAAATTCTGAATAGCATTCAATGATTCGTCTTTCGACAGGAAAGGGCCCAGTTTATCGGGGTCAGCCACATCAACCCTGATGCCGTTTTCATATTGCAAATTGAAGACCATCAACAGTTCATGCGCCTGTACCGTTTTGGCATAAGCGATGCCCGCTTTTCGTTGTGCATCAGACAGGCCATCTGCTTTTGTATTTTGTAATGACTGAATAAGAATATTGGTATTCTTCACTACCCGGTACCGGCCATCAAACGGGTTGGTGGTATAAAATGTATTATTATCGAGGGTTGAACCGCCTTTGCCCAACAGGTCGCCGGTTACCCGGGGATCTGATGCCGCAAAACGATAATACTCCCGGCCTATCATACTCACATCATCGAGGTAGGTGCCTAAATAAATTCTCATGCCTGCTTCGGTTCCCACCACCAGGTTTTGTATTTCGCCTAAAGTAGCGTTTTGTACAAGTGTATTGGTGCCTGGGTTATTGGGATCGAGAATGGGTTCTACTTTGCACGATGACCAGCCCATGGTTACTGCAAACAAACCGGTGCAAACAATAAGCTGGTTTATTTTATGTTGATATTTCATATTTGATCTTTTTGGGTTCATGATTAAAAAGTAACTGATACATTGAAGTGGAAACTCTTCGACGATGGGAATGGCGTTACTTCCACGTTGCTGGAAATTGCATCTATACCAAAGTTGGAAACCTCAGGATCGTAGCTGTTATAATCAAACACGTTGATGAGGTTCCTTCCTGAAAAACCTACTTTTACCCGCGCGATATCTTTAAACCATTCTTTTGGTAACACATAGCTCAGGCCAATTTCACGAACCCTGAAATAAGAAGCATCTTCCACAAATGGACGGGCGGTTTTACCATAAGCAGCTATGCGGTAATCGCCGTTTGACAATTGTCCTTTGGGATCTAGCGTCTTTTTATCATAGTCGCCCGAAGTGCCGCCAAAATCGCTCAGTAAAGAGGTGAGGTTGATATTGTCGCCGCCTTTTTTCCAATGCATCAGTACGTTCAATTCAAAACTGTTCCAGGTAACGTTGTTGT
>CBIMFG010000122.1:0-8027 GCA_966243125.1 uncultured Niastella sp. | reverse complement strand
GTTGCCCACTGGATGCAGGCGGCAGGCTTGCAAACCCATGTCGATAATATCGGTAATGTAAGAGGGCGGTTGCCAGCACGATCGCCCGAAGCCAAAACACTGGTAATTGCTTCGCATATTGATACCGTGATCAACGCTGGCAAATTCGATGGCCCATTAGGAGTTCTTATTGGACTCAACTTACTGGAACAATTAATTCAACAACGTACGCCCCTGCCCTTTCACGTTGAACTGATCGCGTTTTGCGACGAAGAAGGCTGTCGCTTTCACACCACTTACCTCGGCAGTAAGGTAGTGGCCGGTCACTTCGATAATAATCTGCTTAATAAACAGGACGCCACGGGCACTCCGTTGCAGGATGTAATACAGGGTATGGGTGGCAACCCTGCCTTATTAATAAATGATGCTATTCCTGCCAAAGACTGGCTGGGGTATTTTGAAGTTCATATAGAACAAGGGCCGGTATTATTTGAAAAAGATATTCCTGTTGGCCTTGTTACCGCCATTGCAGGACAAAAAAGAATTGCCATCACTTTTAAAGGAGAAGCAGGCCACGCCGGTACCGTACCCATGCATATGCGCAACGATGCATTGTGCGCTGCCGCAGAATTTATTTTAGAGGTAGAACGATTTGCCGCCAGCCATCTGCAACCCGTGGTGGCTACGGTTGGAACACTACAGATCACTCATGGAGCCAGTAATGTAATACCTGGCGAAGTGCAATGTACCCTCGATCTGCGAAGCGCCAACCAACAGGTACTGAACTCCTGCTATGCACATTTGGAGCAGTTAGGCTCAGCTATTTGTCAACAACGTAATATTGAATTTTTGTGGCAACCTGTACAGGAAAGCAATCCCGTAACATGCAATGCCGCCCTGAACTATTTATTGGCACAGTCGGTTCAGCAATCTGGTTATGAAGTGATCAAACTGGTAAGTGGTGCAGGCCATGATGCCGTAGCTATAGCACCCGTGGCGCCAGTGGCTATGCTGTTTGTTCGTTGTTATAAAGGCATAAGTCATAATCCCCTTGAAAATGTTGAACTAGAAGATCTGGCCGCTGCTGTTCAGGTATCGGCTGCATTTATTCATGCTCTCATTCAAAAACATAACCGCGGTTAAATATGGAAATTTCAGCGCTAACAAGATCGGTCGTAAAACAGAACCATGCAGTTATTTGTCCCGATGGCTATGTAAACAGCAATGTACCCGGGTGGACGAATTGTACCGTTCATGTGATCATCAATGAACAAATGGGCGCTCAGCTTTGCCAAACGTTGATCACTTTACAAAAGGAAGGTACGCTTACAGGAACAACCAATCAGTCGCAAATATTCTTTTATGTAATTGAAGGAAGTTGTAAAGCTACAGTAAGTGGGGAAACAAAAGTATTAACCAATGGACAGTTTGTATATGTTCCCATTCAAAAGGAATATGTATTTGATGAAGCAACACCAGGCACCAAAATACTCACCTTTCATAAAGTATACGAGCCATTGCAGGAAGCGCCGGTGCCCTTAACCATTTTTGGCGATGCCGCATCCATACCTGGGCCTACTTATCTCAACGATCCGGCATTGCGGTTACAGGTACTGTTGCCCGATAATCTATCTTTTGATATGGCCGTGAATATATTTACATACGATCCCGGTGGACATTTACCCTTTGTAGAAACACACATTATTGAACATGGTTTGCTTTATTTGCAAGGACAAGGTGTATATATGCTCGATCATCAATGGTATCCAATAAAAAAAGGAGATTCCATTTGGATGGCGCCCTACTGTCAGCAATGGTTTACAGCAATGGGTAAAGAACCGGCAGTATACATCTATTATAAGAATGTGAACAGGTTTCCAACGGTTATATAACTACCAAAATCATTGTTTATGACCATCGCCGAATTTGATCATCTTGATGTTACGGAAAAGACAGCACTGCTACATGCCTGTTGCGGAAGTACTACCTGGGTAAACAATATGCTGGCAGCCTTACCAGCCGAAGACCTGGTAGACCTGCTGGGAATGGCCGAAGAGCAATGGTATTTGTGTCACGAAACCGATTGGAAGGAAGCATTTTCCCAGCATCCTAAGATCGGCGATCTGGATACACTAAAAGAAAAGTTTGCAGGCACTGAGGGAGAGCAGGCATCGGTAAAGGAAGCTTCACAACAAACCCTGCAGCAACTGGCAGCAGGGAACCAGGCGTATGAACAACGGTTTGGTTATATTTTTATCGTTTGCGCCACCGGTAAATCGGCCGGTGAGATGCTGCTGTTATTACAACAGCGGTTATACAATAATCCCGAAGTGGAGATAGAAATTGCCATGGAAGAACAACTAAAGATCACCCTATTAAGGCTGGAAAAGCTATTTGGCATTACCGAATAAATATTGATTGCACCATGAGCCATTTAACCACACATATACTGGATACTACCCAGGGCAAACCCGCAGGTGGTGTGCTGATTGTTTTATACGAGCAACATAACGATGACTGGAAAGAAATTGTGCGTGGCATTACCAATCAGGATGGCCGCATTACCGACTGGCTGCCCAAAGAAGAAGTATTACCAACCGGGCAATACAAACTAAAATTTGAAACGGGAGATTATTATAAACAGCAAATGATCTCTTCTTTCTATCCGTTTGTAGAAGTGATCTTTTCCATAACCGATGGATCGCACTACCATGTGCCGCTGTTGTTGAACCCATATGGTTATTCCACGTATCGCGGATCATAAAACTTTACATCAAATGAAATTCTCCATACCAGAAAAAGAGAAACAGGTGCTGTTAGATCAATTACAAACAGCCAATCTTACATTCCAGCAAACATACCCCGGCGATAAACCCGATCGTCAACCAGTACATACTGTTTATGGCGGCGCCAACCTGTTTAAAGCAGACACCTGTATTAAGATGGGAGAAATAGCCTTAAAAAATCTGCAAACTTATGCGCCCAATTTTGTAGTGCTGGCAAATGTACTACAGTTAAACGGGTATGAGCAGTTGCCCCGGCAGCAAAGCGGGATGGAAGCCCTTACTAACAAGCTGAATAAAATGCAGGAGACAGAACGTAAGCAGGAGCCAGCCTGGCTTTCCTATACCGTGTATAATAAGATCATTCAAAAGCTGCAAACAGAAGCGGTGGAAGATTTCAGAATAGACTTTGAAGATGGCTTTGGCAACCGGCCCGATGCAGAAGAAGATGCTACAGCCGTACAGGCAGCGCAGGAGCTGGCCACCGGTATGAAAAACAAAACGATTTCCCCGTTTATTGGCATTCGCATAAAACCATTTACAGAAGACCTGAAACAACGGGGCGTACGTACATTAGATATCTTCCTTTCTACCTTGCTTGAGCAAACACATGGCGTGTTACCCAACAACTTCGTGGTAATGCTACCCAAAGTAACCATTCCTGAACAGGTAGTGACCCTGGTTCGTTTGTTTGAACTGTTTGAAAAAACACATCAATTGACACCAGGCGCTCTTAAAATGGAAACCATGGTGGAAGCCACGCAGATCATCATGGATGATGAAGGACGCAATCCTTTGTTGCGTATTATAAAAGCCAGTGAAGGACGGTGTATAGCGGCACACTTTGGAACGTACGATTATACGGCTTCCTGCGGAATAACAGCAAAATACCAAACCATGGCACACCCGGTTTGTGATTTTGCCCATCACATGACAAAGGTAGCACTGGCCGGTACAGGCATCTTTTTGTCTGATGGAGCTACCAATGTAATGCCTATTGGTGCGCACCGTGGCGACTCCCTTACATTTGAACAAATGGCAGAAAACCGGGAATTGGTGCACCAGGCATGGCGCACCGGCTTTCATCATACCATGCATTCATTGATCAATGGCTTATACCAGGGTTGGGACCTGAATCCTGCTCAATTACCCATGCGCTATGCAGCTACCTATAATTTCTTTTTGAATAGTTATGATGATGCGGTGTTCCGTTTAAAAACATTTGTTGAGCGGGCGGCCATTTCTACCCTTACCAAAGACATCTTTGATGATGCAGCTACCGGTCAGGGATTGCTGAATTTCTTTTTAAAAGCCATGAACTGTGGAGCTATTAATGAAGAAGAGGCTACAGCTACCGGACTTACCATAGATGAAATACGCAGCCGGTCGTTTTACCGCATCCTGGAAGGTAGAAGGAAACACTAACAATATAAAATAAAAAGCCGAATACCCATCGCAAGTGAGAAATTGTGCGATGAGTATTCGGCTTTACTACTTTGCCTTATTACAAAATTGGTACTAGTTCTTCCCGAAAGCCAAACCTGTTCCTGACCAAATGTACGCCCCGGCTTTTTTGATTGCGTACGGTATGTACAGAAAGCCGCATGCGGCGGGCAATTTCATGGCAATCGAGGCCTTTATTATAGCTTAGCACCATTACCTCTTTGCACTTTTCAGGCAAACCATTTACTATATGGTGAACCCGTCGTACTACTTCGGCATGAATGACTTCATTCATATCGATTACTTCACTCTCATTCGATTGTTGGCGAATGTTTTCCCTGATCTTCGATTGGTATTTCACCTTATGGTTATGATTAAGGCAGGCATTGCGGGTGCTGATGTACAAAAAGGCTTTTGCAGAATAGATCGTATCAAAATCACCTTTTTTTTGCCACAGCTTTACGAACACATCTGTTACAATATCCTGGGCAATGGCAGCATCATTTACCAGGCGGCGGGCAAAAAAACAAAGAGCTGGGTGGAACAAATGAAACACTTTTTCGAACTCAGGAACCTGTTGTTGTTTAAGGCGCTTACTTTTCTCATTCGCTAAATTATCTGCATTCCTCATGATCATGTAGTTTTTGAAATGTCGCAAACGTTATAACTTTCTTTCTTTTCATAGTATCATCGACAAGCGGATATATGGAGGTTGATACAGGTTTTACTAAAAACCCGGCAGAGCCCACTGGCTGAACAGCCGGTGCGTTCTTGTGATAATCGGTAAGTTTATCTGTTTTCGAAAATTGCTTCTATAATTCTGCTACGCAATTCTGCTTTAGAATGCTGAGATAGATCAAGTTCCCCCTATAAGTATCTCAATATGGCCTCTTATAAATAAAAACACCAACAAGGGGTCACTTTACTAAAAACAAGCAAAATATTTTTACTTAATAGTTTGCCATTCTTAGGAGAGCAAAATCTTGATCGCGCACAATTAAGAAAATGAAAGGCAGCGTGTTTTAAAGAATGGAAGTGCTACAACAAAATTGTTTGTGCAATAAAGAAATCATGGATAAAAATGGTTGAATTATTCTTACGCCCTTGTACGTACAGAGATTTGCCAGATTAGAATAGGCAAAGGAGTGAAAACGCTCATAGTAAACATTATAAATTTTATCAAGTCATATTTTGCACCATTTCACCAAGTAATCAATAACGAAATTTTTTTATAATATATATATTCTTTCTCCTACCTTTAGCGCAGGAATTGAAAGTGAGTTCATGTTTTTGCTTCTACTGTCTACATTTCCTTACTTCTATCCTTATTTCCTTACTTACCTCTCGTGACCTGATTACAACCTTTTCAAGAAAGATTACTATTTACCTGTCTTATCACCTAAGCCTTTCCGCGCCCTTATAAACTCCACCAATTGCGTTACTGTCCCCCTTTGTTTTTTTCGGTGCTAACACCGGAGCAGGCGACTTATGCCCCTTCGTGATCGGGTACAATCATCATTCTATACACTCAATGTTTTTACTGCTTTTTGAATAACAAAAGCAGCCAACATTATGAAACAAACGAAACTAACTTTGTTCCTGTTAGCATTCGTAATCATGTTGACAGCCTTCTCTGCTCTAAGACCCGATCGTAAATCAAAACCTACAACCAGGCAAACCAGTTATTATTGGTATGATGTTTCTAACTCGTGGCTTGGCCGACAGAACACGCTTGCCGCTGAAAAAACACTTACCGGATTGGATGAAAGCACTGCAAATCCAAAGACCTTAGTGGAAAAAGGATGGGCCCCCGGAAACGTTACTATTGATCAATGGGGAACACCAATTCCTAATACCCAAAATGCGGACAAGCTACTCTATTCCCACCCTTAATCCTTAACCTGTTAAGGCGTATCATACATTATTGCGGATAATCGATAGCGATAGACGCTTACCTGCAAGGGTATGATACGCTTTTTTTAACCAATATATCAATTCTACTCATAACCGGGATTTTGTTTAAGATTGGGCCCATTTTCCAATTCGGTTAGTGGAATAGGATACAACTGGTCTTCAATATTCCAGAAATTTGGTTTCTCTATACGCATCACCGAATCTACCTGGTTGGTTCGCTTCAAATCGAACCAACGATGCCCCCATTCCGCAAACAATTCAATGCGTCGTTCCTTTTGTATACGCTGTAAACATTCATCATAACTGATGGTTGAAGCAACAGGTAACAATCCAGCCCGTTCACGAATTCTATTTATATCCATTACCGCATTTTCTATTTGGTTTTGTTGTGCCAGCGCTTCTGCCCTTATCAGGTATTGCTCCGCCAGCCGCAATACTATATTATACTCAGTAATCATGCTGGAGAGATATATCTTGTATTTTAGAGGAGAATTAAAGGGCTGTTGGCTTAATGTCCCTGATTTTACCCAATTTAATTTACGTAGATCATTAACTTCAAAAGCATTTAGCAGATTGGTAGATAAATTATAAGTTGGCCGCATATTAGGAGAAGATTGCACAAAAACAAAGCCTTCCCCAGTATTCATTCGGTCTGCTACCGGCGCCAATTGAAAAATAGTTTCTTTATTATTATTGTTATCATATTGGAAAACCTTGCCGATATTTTCCAACATAAATTGCCCGGAGTTGATCACCTCAGACGCCAGTTCTGCTGCTTTACTCCAGTTTTTCATATATAAATACACCCGGGCCAATAAAGCCTGAGCTGAATATTTTGTTGGAGTAGTATTGGGTTTGTCGTTTGTCAAGCTCTCACTGGCAGTGGTAAGGTCAACTTCTATTTGTTGGTACACCTGACCAATTGGAGACCGCGACAACATGCTATTCACATCTGCATTCGTACCTAAAGCCAACGGTACAGCCCCATATAAATTAACCAAGTAAAAATAACACAAGGCACGTATGAATAACACCTCCCCCTGTAATCGCAGCTTTATGCCATCGCTCACTCCGGTTGACTTCTTTAAACCTTCGATACAGATATTACATTGGTAGATATTGGCATACGCCGTCTTCCAAAGGTTAGTGCTTGCCACGGAATTAGTTGAACTAATTGAGTTATTATAAAACTCTACTTCAAGACCCACTGTAGAATTTCGCTGCAGCTCGTCTGCTGACATACCTGCATACAAACTTATTCCTCCATTAAATAAAAATCTTGCGTTCCCCATGAACTTAATATAAATACCGGTAACTGCAGCCACCGCCAAGGAATCGTTAGAAAAAACAGCTGAAGTGGCCATTGAATCCGCAGGATCATCAACATGAACCATCTTTTTACATCCGGTTGTGATTAGTATGCACAACATACTTGCAATACAAACGCATTTATTGATATTCAACAAGGTCTGTTTCATACATATTTTTTTAAAAGCTTATTTCAATTCCCGCTGCGATTGTACGCAATGGGGGTAAAGTAAGCAGATCACGCGTTTCAGGGTCAGCGCCCTTATACCGGGTAATGGTAAACAGGTTTTGAGCCTGCATATATATCCGGCAATTTTTAAAACATATATTCCTTAACCATTGGGCGGGCAATCGCCACGATAGTTCAATACTTTTTAACCGGCAAAAGGAAGCGTCTTCTGTAATTCCATCAGATTCCATAAAATTATCCTTTGCACTCTTGATCTCCGTATTTATGCCTGTAGTCAACTTCTGCAAGGCAGCCTTTTCAGGAGTTTGTTGCCAGCGATTTAAAACTTCCGTAGGTTGATTCGTTAAAAGGGTGCCCGGCAAACTCGATGAATAGATGTAATAGAGGTAACTATTAGCTCGTTGTTTCCT
>CBIMFG010000121.1:0-8046 GCA_966243125.1 uncultured Niastella sp. | reverse complement strand
GTCAGCTTAAAGTCTTTCACCTGATCCATACAATACGTGTGGTGTACTTTGTATTAAAATGGAAATTAAAATATGAAAAGGATCATCAACATCACTGCCATGCTGGTATTGGTAATACTGGCAACCAATGTATCGGCGCAATCAAGAATGACAGAAGATCAAAAAGCTGAAGCAAAGGCTAAGTACCAGGAGTTAAAACAAAAGCTCAATCTTACCGAAGACCAATCAAAAAAGGTAGATGCCATTAACACCACCTGGTTTGAAGGCATAGCAGAATTAAAAAAGTCGAACCAGCCCAAATTGGCCAAGCGCAGTAAGCTCAAGACGTTAAATAATACGAGGAACAAACAAATGAAGGACGTATTAACAAAAGAACAGTTTAAAGTGTACAAAGAACAACAAAAAGAGATGAAGGAAGAGTTTAAACAACGAAGAGCCAACCGAGAATAGTATAGAACCCGCCACCAGACACACAAACGTTTTAAAAACACTTATTATTAACAAGATTTAACATTAAAGACATAAAAGTATAAACCTATTCACCTACATTTGCACTTTCATATGGCAAGCAATCGTTTGAGCCCCGTGTTTCTACATAGGGCTTCTTTTTTTTATAAGGTTTCCTTCCTTTATTTTGTAAAAACCCGCTCCTGATAAATGTATGTTTAACGTTGTGCTGTTTTAATGGTTTTATATTCCATAATAGCCCCTTCGCTATAAATAAAAGGGCCGAACGCTTAACGCAATGAATATTGTATTCTGCATTAAGCGTTCGGCCTTAAGCGTTCAGCGTTATTAATACTGTTCTTTATCGTTAGGAAAGTCTTTCGCTTTCACATCGTGCACATAGTTCTTCACCGCGCCAATGATTTGTTCGGCCAGGTTGGAATATTGCCGTAAAAAGCGGGGCTTAAATTCGGTATTAATGCCCAACAGATCGTGCATTACCAGCACCTGACCATCGCAATGCATACCTGCGCCAATTCCAATGGTAGGTATTACCAGTGATTCTGAAACCTCTTTGGCCAGCTGCGCGGGAATCTTTTCCAGCACAACGCCAAAACAACCTGCTTCCTCTAATAATTTAGCATCAGCACGCAATTTGTTGGCTTCGGCTTCTTCGCGTGCCCGTACCGTATAGGTGCCAAATTTATAGATGGATTGTGGCGTTAAACCCAGGTGGCCCATTACTGGAATACCGGCTGCCACAATGCGTTTAATTGATTCCAGTACTTCTTCACCGCCTTCCAGTTTAACGGCATGTGCACCCGTTTCCTTCATAATGCGAATGGCAGAAGCCAGCGCTTCTTTTGAATTGGCCTGATAAGTACCAAACGGCAGGTCAACCACCACAAAACAACGGTTAATACCGCGAATAACCGAAGAGGCATGATAGATCATTTGATCGAGCGTAATAGGCAACGTAGTTTCGTGCCCTGCCATTACGTTACTGGCAGAGTCGCCTACCAGTATTACATCAATACCGGCTTCATCAAACAACCGGGCAAATGAAAAATCGTAAGCGGTGATCATGGAGATCTTTTCTCCAACTGATTTCATTTTTTGTAACGTATGGGTCGTTACCTTTTTTACTTCTTTGTTAACGTGTACCGACATACCTGGGAGTTTTATGCTGTGTGTAAGGGGCGGGAGGGAATATGGCTCTGCATTAGAATAAAACATTGCTCCGCGCAGTTGTTAGCGTCTGCTAAGTTAGGGTAAAAAGAAATCCGGGGAATAAAAATGATACAGATTAGAATAAATGACTATAAATTAAAAAGTTGCAGGTTCGTTGTTCTGGGTTCTTGGTTCTTAGTTCTGCGTTCAAAACCCCGAACATAAAACTAAGAACATAGAACTAAGAACTAAGAATTGACTTGCCCTTCTCCTTTAACTCATCATATAAATGCTGAATAAGTCCATCAGCCAAACCAATCTTCGGCACATGAATTTCCTCAATACCGGCCCAGCGCATTACGTTCACGTAAATGAACAGGGCGGGAACGATCACATCGGCGCGGTCTTCGCGTAATTTATAAATGCGTATTCTGTCGGCAACAGAAAAACTGCTGAACTCCTTATAATAATCCTTCAACAGTTGCAAGGGCAGCGATTTGCCTTCTTTTCGTTTGCTGAGGGAAAATATTTTATTGATGTTGCCACCGCTGCCAATGGCCATAATATCGTGGTAGGGCTTGGTTTCGCGCTTCACAAAATCTTTCATTTCGCTCCATAAAAAATCATCTACCTGGTTTTTCAGCAAGCGAATGGTGCCAATATCAAATGACCGTTTGAAGATAAGGCGGCCATTGGCGAAAAACGTGACTTCGGTGCTGCCACCGCCTACATCTATATATAAGTAGGTATGATTTTTATCGAGGTTTTCTGCAACGTGGTTTTCATAAATGAGGGAAGCCTCTGCATCGCCGGTAATTATTTCAATAGGGATGCCCGTTTCCTTCTTAACTCTTTCCAGTATGTCCTTTGCATTGGTAGCATGACGCATGGCTGAAGTAGCAGCGGCTTTACAATGTTTTACCCCGTAAGCATCTATCAACAGCTTATAAGCCTTGATGGTGTTCAGGATCATGTCTTCCTTTTCTTCAGAGATCTTACCCTGATCAAATACATCAAAGCCCAATCGCAAAGGCACCCGTACCAGGTTCACCTTTTGAAATTGAGGTCGTCGGTTATTGGAAAGAATAACTTCCGAGATCAGCAATCGTGCCGCATTACTTCCGATATCTATGGCCGCCAGTTTCATGTGTCGTTTTATACCGCCGATTTTTCACCCACCGCTACAATTTCTGATACTTCAGGGTTTGATGAATCGGGTATTCCATTGCTTTTTTGATGTAAGTAATTATATATATCTACCTGCGACCGCACTTTCTTTTGTTTCCGGTCGCGCACATACCGGTTACTTAATTCATTGTCCAAAATTCTGGCTTTTACATTATCACTGAGTTGTATTTCCAGGATATTTTTCAACACTTTTTTAATATTCTCGTCAAAGATAGGGCAGGTAGCCTCAACACGGTGATCAAGATTTCGTACCATCCAGTCGGCCGAGGAAATAAATACCTTTTCACTGCCATTATTATGAAAATAAAATACCCGGGCATGTTCAAGATACTCGTCAATTATACTAATGGCCTTTACGGGTTTTACGAATTTGTCGCTTTCTGAGTACATGCAGAAGATGCCCCTGATGATGAGCTTCAGTTCAACACCCGCCCTGGCCGCCTCATATAGCTTTTCAATAAGGGTTTCATCGCTCAGCGAATTCATTTTTAAAATGATGCCGGCTGGTTTACCTTCTTTGGCAAATTTTATTTCCCGGCCGATCAGCTTCAGCAATTCTTTCCGCAAATCGGTGGGGCAGGGAATGATGGTTTTGCACCCTTTTAAAAAGCGTAAGCCATTCTTCGGCGTTTCCAGGTAATTAAAGATGCGGTTCACATCGGCCATAATAAACCGGTCGCTCGTGAGCAAACAATGGTCGCCATAAAAATTGGCTGTCTTCTCGTTCAGGTTACCGGTGCTGATGAACCCGTAATGAATGGTGTGGTTCAATACCCGCTTTTTTATTAAACAGGCTTTGGCATGCACCTTCATATTGGGAATACCTATCAATACTTTTACCCCTTCTTCCTCCAGCCGTATTTTCCATTCCAGGTTGTTTTCCTCGTCAAAACGCGCCCGCAGTTCCAGCATCACTGTTACCTGTTTGCCGTTACGCGCTGCGTTGATAAGGGCGTTCACAATTTTTGAATTGGTGGCCAGCCGGTAGGCCGTTATTTTAATAGCCGTAACATCGGGGTCAATAGCCGCTTCGCGCAACAGGTCAATAACCGGGTTAAAGGAGTGGTAAGGGAAGTTCAGCATGATGTCCGTATACAATACCACATCCGTAACCCGGGGCGCAACTTTCAACATCGGGTGCATAAAAGGTTTTTTCCGGTGTCCCTTCTTTTCAAATACATCCGGAAAATCCATAAAATGCCTGAAGTTATGAATACGGCCGCCGGGGATCAGGCTGTCTTTACGCGACAGGTTCAGCTTGCGGATCAGGTAATCGAGCAAACCGGCATCCATTTGTTTGTCAAATACAAACCGTACCGGTTTACCCTTACGCCGGTTACGCACGCCCTTTTCAATTTTTTGAATAAGGGTGGTGGAAATGTCGCTGTCCATATCTATCTCGGCATCTTTGGATATTTTAAATACCCACGATTCAAACTTGTCGTAGCCGAAATACGAGAAAATGCTTTTCAGGTTGAACCGGATCACATCTTCCAGCAAAATAATATGGTGTTGCCCCTGAGGCGAGGGTAATAGCTTAAAGCGGCCAATGTTCTTGGCCGGAATTTCAATGATGGCGTATTTGCGTTTAAGGCTGCCGTCTTTGCGTGAAAGCACTACGCCCAGATAAAGCGATTTTTCGCGCAGATAGGGAAAATGCGGAATACTCTCCACCATCAGGGGAATGGTATTCATGCGCACGTCTTCCTCAAAAAAGGTTTGAACAAACTTCTGTTGTTCTTTATTAAGTCCTTTGTCAGAAACCAGGAAGATCTTTTCTTTTTCCAGCTCTTTATTAATGCCTTCCCAAATACGGTTAAACTGGCTTTGCTGGTCAAGTACTATTTGTTGTATTTCATCGAGGATCTTGTTAGGCGCTACTTCCATGTGCATGTTCTTTTTGCCCACTTCGGTCATGCGTTTAAGAGTAGCTACCCGCACCCTGAAAAATTCATCGAGGTTGTTGGAGAAGATGCCTAAAAACTTAACCCGCTCCCGCAATGGTACACTGGGGTCTGCGGCTTCCTGCAATACACGGGCATTAAAAGATAACCAGCTGATGTCCCTGGCGATTGTCTTTCGTTTCATCTGTGTGCTCAAATTTGTATTGGCAGAATTCACCGTGTTGCTCCTTTTTAAGGGTTAAGAAACAGTCTTCATTGCAGTGCCCGGCTTCAGGCCCGAGTACAATCAGGTACTCAGCAATTCTACCAAAGGTGAGAAGGCGTAAATTAAAATTAAATTAAGTAATTATTAAATCGTTCGGGCAGAAAGTATTAGAAAGATTTAAGGCAGAAAAAACTGAAATTGCATCGTTTCCCGGAGCTGGCGGTTCCGGTTCCAGCCTAAAAATGTGAATAACTACCCGTTTTTGGCTAATTTGCACATTTCCAAGCCGATTATATCCACAGATGTTGAAAAGTCGTCAAAAAAAGTTTGGTATTAGTTTGTGGATTACCTAAATTTTCCGACCTTCGCCGTCCTAAATTTTTATGCGTCATGTCAAGAGTATGTTTGGTGACAGGTAAAGTTCCCGTAACAGGACACAAAGTATCGCATTCCAATATTAAGAGCAAACGTAGGTTTTTACCGAACTTGCAAACGAAGCGTTTTTACCTGGCCGAAGAAGATAAATGGATCACCCTCAAGTTATCAACTGAAGGTATTCGTACTATTAACAAAAGAGGTTTATTGCCCGTAGTAAAAGAGCTGCGTGCAAGGGGTGAAAAAATCTAATTAACTTTTAAAGTTTATAACAATGGCAAAGAAAGGTAACCGTGTTCAGGTAATACTGGAATGTACTGAGCACAAAAATAGCGGATTGCCTGGTACCAGCCGGTATATCTCTAACAAGAACAAAAAGAACACTCCAGAACGTCTGGAGCTGAAAAAATACAACCCGATCCTGAAAAAGGTAACGGTTCACAAAGAAATCAAGTAATTAGCATTTGCTGATTTTCACATTTTCAAATCAACGTCATGGCAAAAGCAGCTTCAAAGAACGCGAAAACCAAAGATGCTAAAGCAGCAGCTGAAGCAAAGAACTGGACGAAAGTAATTCGTGCTGTACGCAGTGAGAAGACTGGTGCATATACTTTCAAAGAGAATATCGTACACAAAGACAAGGTTAAGGATTTCTTAGCCGGTAAATAATTTGGGTAAGTATGTATCTTATCAAAAGCTCTCCCGATGCATCGGGAGAGCTTTTTTGCGTTCGCTGAAACGAACAGCTTTTCACGTTTCACAATTACATCGTTATCTTTAGTCTTTAAATTCAGGAAAATGAGTTTTTTAGGTAAGTTATTTGGCAAAAAAGAAAAGGAATCGCTCGATCAGGGTTTACAAAAAACAAAAGAGGGATTTCTATCAAAGATCACCAAAGCTATTGCCGGTAAAAGTACTGTAGACGAAGAGGTGCTCGATAACCTCGAAGATGCCCTGGTTAGCGCCGATGTGGGTATTGATACCACGGTAAAGATCATTGAACGAATAGAACAGCGCGTTTCGAAAGATAAATATCTCACTACCAATGAGCTGAATAAGCTACTGCAACAGGAAATTCAAGCAGTTTTGGTGGACGCGCCTGAAAATAACAGTTATAATTTCAGCAGTGAATTGCCCGCCAGGCCATTCGTGATACTGGTAGTAGGCGTAAACGGAGTAGGTAAAACCACCACCATAGGTAAGCTGGCCTATAACTTTAAAAAAGCTGGTAAGTCGGTATTACTGGGCGCTGCAGATACCTTTCGTGCCGCTGCGGTTGACCAGTTAACCATCTGGAGCGAACGCGTGGGCGTTCCCATTGTAAAACAGGCCATGGGCAGTGACCCGGCTTCGGTTGCCTTTGATACAGTTCAAAGTGGATTGGCCCGGGGCGCCGATGTGATCATAATTGACACCGCAGGCCGCTTGCACAATAAAGCCCACCTGATGGATGAATTAGGCAAAATTCGCCGGGTTGTTCAAAAACTGATCCCCGAAGCCCCCCATGAAGTAATGCTGGTGCTCGATGGTTCAACCGGACAAAACGCGCTGGAGCAAGCAAAACATTTTACTGCCACCACCGACGTATCGGCTCTTACCATTACCAAATTAGATGGAACCGCCAAGGGCGGGGTAGTGCTGGCCATTGCCAACCAGTTTAAAATACCGGGGAAGTTTATTGGGGTGGGTGAGAAGATGGAGGATCTGTTGGTGTTTGATAAACATGAGTTTGTTGATAGCTTGTTCAAGTTGACGAGTTAACAAGTTAACATGTTAACACGTTAACTTGTCAACCTTAAACTTAATAAAAGTAAAAGCCCCTCCCGATGTGTCGGGAAGGGCTTTTTAATTAAAATATGATATTCCTTCTTAGAACGTAAACTTAATCCCCAATCCACCCCATACGCCAATATACGGGTGGTGGAGAATTTCAAAGTAAGGATTTACATCAAGGCTTATGGCAATTGGAGCGCTTTTGATCTTGTAATCCAAACCTAAAACGCCATCAACACCAAAAGAGGCGGCGCCATCATCATAATAGTGGTCATCGCGCCAGTAGCCGGCATTATACCAGCCAATGTGGGCGCCAGGTCCTGCATACCATTTTAAACCAGGTGCGCCATTGATATCACCATGAAATTCATATAAACCGGTAAAACGGAAACCATGATCCCAGAAGTTCAGAATACCTTCCAAAGCGGCATCGTCTTTAATAAAATGTTTGATGGTCAATGCGCCGGGCCAGAATTTCACACCTACAGCGGTACGATAATCAGATCCTAAAGCCTGAGCGTGGGTACGGTTAACAGCTAAAAGGGTCAATAAACCTAGTAGAACTACGATTTTTTTCATAAAAATTCTAATGTTTGGTCTAATACAATTTTAAAAAACTATGCCAAACTCGCATAGCTGCAAAAGAATCTAAACAATTAATTCTCAGTTCCTTTTTGCAATAATTCCGCAATAATACACCTAAACACCTAAAGCACAAAGCTATTAACATTAGTTCTTGTATTGCCTTGCGACCTGGGGCTTGTAGCTTGAGGCTTTTTCCAGTACCTTTGCGCCCTTATATGAAAGTTAGATCCCACAAAAAAGACAAGGTAAATATCATTACGCTGGGTTGCAGCAAGAACATGGTAGACAGTGAAGTATTGAGCGGCCAGTTGGTAGCCAATGATATCGATGTGATACATGAGAATTAAAAATCAGATCACAATATTGTAATTGTAAATACCTGCGGCTTTATTGATAAGG
>CBIMFG010000120.1:0-8093 GCA_966243125.1 uncultured Niastella sp. | reverse complement strand
AACCAATACAACCGGCGTTACCGCCGCCGCCGGATGCACCAAACAGGTGGCCGATATCATAGTTAGCGGCGCCTATCACCGATGTTAATGTGCTTTGTAATTGACCGTTCCAGGTGCCACCAGCGCCCGTACTGGCGGGTGAATAAGGATCGGTAGATGGATTGTAATAAAATACGTTGGTAGTGGCAGCAATCAGGTTCAGGTGCAGTGCCAGGTCTTTTTCATACACGCCATTACAACGGGTAAGCGTGGCGTTTACTGCCGCCAGCACCAATGCTACCTGTGAGGCACTGGTAGCGCCAAAAAAATTGGAGTATTCGGCAGTAACTGACTGGGCCAGCCGCATTGTTTTTAAATCGCCGGTTGACCTTGCGGGAGAATTAACCACCTGGCTGCTGATGTCGGCTGACATTTTTGCCTCGGGGGTAGCACACTTCCAGGGTAAGGTCTTTGGTTGTTTTTTAAATACGGTGTAAACCGTGTGGTCGGCAGAGTAAGGTTCTACAAACTCATTTTCTTTTTCTGTACGAAAAACCATGGCCTGAATACCCTGCGGAGAAATACTCAGTTTCAGGGTGGCATATCTGTCGGTTACCCCTTTTCCTGAAAATGCCCTGATGTCGGGGAATTTAGCCTGCAACGCAGGTTCGAAGTTAGAAGCCTCGGTGATTTCGAATTGTTCAATTTGTCCGTCGGCGTTAGGCAGCGAGATAATTGTTTGACGGGCAGTGCCTACAGCCCTAAAAACTTCGTTTCGTAATGGAGTAAAATTCAGATCAAATAATCGAAAATTTGTGGGGAAAGCAAGCCGGGCAACGGCTTTGTCGGTGTTGATTCTGGCGGCGTCGGTATGTGGCCTCCAGTAATCCTGAGCAAGCAATGTTGTACCGCACAACATCACTGTTGCGAAGAGTAATAACCTTCTCATGTGTAGAATTTGTTTAATGGTAAATAATGGGTACCATGATAAATTTAAACTAATTTTTAACGATTCCAATTGGTACTTATACACAATACCCATCAAATACCCAACTACCATGAGGTTTTAAAGAAAGTTATAACTTGTTTGAGCTTGTAACAAACTGACTCCATGCTGCATTGAAATATGCGAGTGCCATTTTTTTCTCATCTTCGGTTAAGGATGCGTATTGTAGTGAGTTTACGATTAACTGTTTTAATGTTTGTACATTCAGGTCCCAACACATAACGGCTACCCAAAAATCATAACTTAAACCACTATAACCGTATACGCCGGGGTCATCGCTGTTAATTGAAATGGGTACGCTGTCTGCCAGCAGCACTCTTGCCGGGTGATTTCTCAGGTCGCTTACATAACCCAGCTCCTGGTTGCTTATGGGACTAATTTCAACCAGGTTATTGGCTGTTTTTACCCGTTGCATAACTTCAGGAAAATACACCAGGTTCAACCCATGCCCTATTCGCCTGTTTAACTGATAAGGCACTTCCTGCAGGTTGTGGTTGGCTGTGCTACTGCTTTCTCCTGCGTGCATATACAATGGCATGGTAACGCCGTATTGTTTTTCAAGCGTGCTGATGGAGTTCCAAACGGTGTTGTAATAACCAACAGTATGGTTGGTGGCTTCGTCGGCAACCAGGTCAAAACCGGTAATAAGGTCAGGATACTTTTGCCGTAGCAAAAAAGCGGTTGTAAGATCGTTAGCAACAGCAGTGGTATCTAAAAATTTAAAGCTGCTGTAAATAAGCTTTACGGTAAAGGCTGGATGTGTTTTTTGAATGTCAGCAATAATTTTCTTTATATCACTGATAACTGTATCTGCCGGGTAATTCTCACTCTTTTCATCAAACAGACCGCGAAAACCGGTTCTCACCTCAACATGTTGAACGTTGTCGGCAACCAGCTCTGTAAAAGCTTCCCTAAAATATTCTTTAAAGAAAGGACGATAATCAGCCAGCTTACCTATACGTTTGAACCGTTTTTCAAATTCAACCCAGGTATCCATATAATCAGACAGATCGTACCTGTTCAGCGTCAGCAATTTCAATAAACCAGCGGATGCATTTTTATCGAATTTGAGGTATTGCTGCAAGGGCATAAAACCATTTGGCGTTTGCCCTTTTGTAAATACAGCCAGCTGTCCGTAAATATAATTCTTGTCATCTTTGCCTGTATATACATAACAATTTTTGTATTTGGCTGCAGTGTTTATAAGCCAGTTTGGGTTGGTGATAGCCCCATTGTGACAATGCAACAAACCGCCCTTGGGCATTGATTGCAAAAGCTTATACAAAGCAGAAGACTCAATGAACGGTTTAAGCTGGGTGAAAGAACTGTTATAGATGGAAAGCTTATTTTGATCAGCTTTTTGAAGCAACTCATTTTTTAAGGAAGTTAACTTTTTATCGAGCTGCGTTTCCTGCGGTGTGAGCCCCTGTGCATGAATGGAAATACTAAAAACAAAACCTACCAGTGCTGCGATTGTGCTTTTAAACATATTATCTATTAATTAAAGGTTTGTTCATATAGCAGGCGCGCTAAATTAACAAAGTTCAGGCCATCAAATGTTAACTTAATGAATTATTCGTTACTGGAGGCAAATGGACCGAACTCTGCAACCATGGTGACACAGGGTTGTTACTTCAACGGGGGCAACTGCTTTGGAATTACACAAGTAAAATATGTCGTACCTTTCCAACAATGATCTTCCACGAATTTCCCAAAATAAGCTGGCTTAAAAGCCAGATAGCGCATGGGTTTAACAACCGGTTGGGATGGGGCAATCTTCCGCTCGATACGGACGGCTTTCCCAGCGTGATCATTCATACCAATGTCTCAGCATGTTTTCGCCCTGACATCAAAGGGCCATTCTCTTTTTTCTTGAACCTTAAGGGAAATAGTTTGTGCAGTGTAGACCGGCAGACCACCCGCATTGATGTAGACAATTATTTTATAAGCAACCGCTCCCAATTATATACCCTGCAAATAGAAGAACAGGCCAGCGATACTGAAACCTTTAATATTCACTTTGGGGAATTCTTCAGCGAATCGGTGTTGAATGCTTTGGTAACACCGGCCGATAAGATCCTGGACGCAGGTACCACCCAACAACTGTCGCCTGTTATATTCTTTAACCAGCTGCATCGCCGCGATGCAACTTTCAATGCCCTGGTTAATTCAATACTTACTTCGCATAAAGAAACCGGCTTTAATAAACTGCGGTTTGAAGAGCAGCTGACAGCCTTGTTGACCTATCATTTACAGCAACATCAAAACATTGCCCATATTGTAAACAAGCTGCCGCCTGTGCGTAAGGCCACGCGGGTGGAGTTGTACAAACGCCTCTCCCGTGCTATGGATGTACTGCGCGCCGGCTTTTGTGGCGAGGTAAACCTTGATCAGTTAGCGGCAGAAGCCTGTTTATCCAAATATCATTTTTTACGATTGTTCCGAACGGCATATGGCTTTTCGCCCTATCAATACATCCAGTACCTCCGCATTGAAAAAGCGCGAATCTTACTCACTGATTCTTCCCTCTCAGTAACAGATCTGGCGAATACATTAGGGTTTGAAAACAGCCAGTCGTTTAGCCGGTTGTTTTTCCAGAAAACGGGCCGCTACCCTACTCAATACCGGATGCACTCAAAATAGCAATTTTGGTTATGGGGAGTTTCCGGCAGGTGGCAGAACTTTGTGTTCTCAATCGTTTCAATTATGTCAAAATTTCGCACTCTTGCCGTTTTGCTTATTGCCTGGCTTGTTTTGCTCGGGATCTTATCTGCACGTGGTTTTTTCAGCGATTTTTCCCGGCTGCCGCCCCGGCTCATTATTGCGCTTTTGACGCCTTTGCCGGTGGTGCTCTTATTTACGCGCTCCCGCGCCGGCAAACAGTTGTTACAACATATTCAACCCCAATGGCTGATCTATCTGCAATCATTCCGCATTCTGGTTGAAATTGGCTTATGGATCCTCGTTCGGAATGGCTCACTACCTGTGCAGATGAGTTTTGAGGGCCGCAATTTCGACATCCTCTCCGGTTTGCTTGCTTTCCCCGTAGGCTATTATTGTTTTGTAAAAAAATCCTGGCCGCCTACTGTGGCGCTTTTGTACAATATTGCCGGTTTGGCCCTGTTGGTGAATATTGTGGCGGTTTCGGCGTTATCGCTGCCAACCCCGCTGCGTGCTTTTCACAACGAGCCCGACAGCTCATTGATAACAACCTTTCCTTTTATTTATTTACCGGGGTTGCTGGTACCGCTGGCTTATACCCTGCATATTTTTTCGCTGCGGCAATTGAAAATGCGGGTTCGGTATCCGGTGGTTTCTTGATATATTTGCGTGCTGAAAACCTATTTATGAAAACCAGGTCTTACCTCTTTTTATTAGTTGTATTACTATCCGGCAATATATGTTTCGCGCAAAGCACGCTTACGGCAACAGATCTTCCCTGCGATTCTACGCTGTCGCCTAAATTATTGAACAGTGAACGAATTGAGAAAAAGTTTGGCGGTTATGGTATTGATGTACTTTATAACAGTGCAACGCTAAGAGTATCTAACCTGTATGATGGTAAAAAGATAACCCGCACGCTGGCTGTGGTGGATTATCCCGAATTTATTTATAGCTCCTTCGCCAAAGAACATGAATTAATTGTACAGGGTGGATCTATAGGAAATGTGTTTAAAACGCATGGCTGGACAATCGATAAAAAGAACATCTATCTGGGTGAGTTAGCGCCTGCTGCCGATTACAATAAATTGTATGCGCTGATGGGGAATATTCCGCCCGCAAAATTGTCTGTATGGATCTATGTTTTTTATATCCACAAAGATGGAAAGTCATTTCCTTACGCCACCATTTCAGAGATCTACCATCCTGACTATTTATCATTAGCGAACTTGAAGTGTATTAACAAAAACGCAGACCTCTATTTAGAACAAACAAAAGCTGTAAATAAGGAGTTGAAGAAAGTGAAAAAATTAATGGTGCTGGACTTTAAGGCGCAGCCGGCTGCTAA
Source organism: uncultured Niastella sp. (assembly GCA_966243125.1). Lineage (GTDB taxonomy): Bacteria > Bacteroidota > Bacteroidia > Chitinophagales > Chitinophagaceae > Niastella. The sequence continues at coordinate 3,099 of CBIMFG010000120.1, read as the reverse complement.
TTCTTTAATTATACATTAATTTTAAGAATGCAAGTCAGTTCCAATCAGCAGGTGCCTGTTTATTACATTGAGCCCGATGGTTTAACCGGTACCAGGCATTTTAAAGTGACCAATTTTGAAGGCAGTTTTCCCGATCAATCAGAACTGCTGATTCCCCACCGAAAAAGTCATTACCTGATCATTTTTCTCAGGCATGCCGATGGAACCCGCCAATGGATAGACACCACACCTTACATTCTTCAGGATAACACTATTTATTTTTCCGGCCCTAATAATATTATTGTCAAAGAAGAATTCAAACAATTGTGGAGCACAGGCATTGCTTTTACCAGTGAGTTTTTGTTGTACCAGGAAAATGCTGCGATAAATAATTTACCGCTTTTGCAAAACCCGCATGAAGGTCATGAATTATTGCTTGCCGAAGCGGATGTACATTTTGTGGAAGATCTGCTAAGCAGGATCAATGCAGAATATCGGCAACCTGGCGAATGGCAACAACGGATGCTGGGCGGTTATCTCACGGTGTTGCTTACTTATTTAAGCCGTTTGTATAATGAACAATTTAAGAACACCGAACCTTCAGCGGAAAAATTGTTGTTAAAGAAATTCCAGACAAAGATCAATGAGCATTTCCGTGACATGCATGAAGTAAGTGAATATGCCACTGAACTTAATATCTCTGCCGGACATTTAAGCGAGGTAGTAAAGGCGCAAAGCGGCAAACCCGCTATCAAGCATATTCATGACCGGCTGGTGATGGAAGCCCGCCGTTTGCTCTTTCATACCAGCAACTCCTTAAAAGAAATTGCCTACGACCTTGGTTTTACAGATGCCTCATACTTTAACCGCTTCTTCAAACGTGAAACTGGTATAACACCGGCCGAGTACCGGACCAGCATCCGTAAAATGTACCATTAATACCGCTGGATGTGTTACAGCCAGGCTGGCGCCTACAGGTAGCTTTGTACTGTTAAATAAATAATTATGAAAACAGTACTAATTACAGGCGCAAACAAAAGCATTGGCTTTGAAACTGCCAGGCAATTATTGCAGCAGGGATATTATGTATACCTCGGCAGTCGCGATAATCAAAAGGGCCAGGAGGCAGTGAACCAATTGCAGTCGGAAGGGCTAAAACAAGTAGAGTCAATAACAATCGATGTAAATAATATTGATTCTATAAAGGCTGCCCGTCAAAAGATCAAGGTGTTGGATGTGTTGATCAATAATGCGGGTGTATTGGGTGACTATGGTTTTGATGCCGACCTCAGCGTTTTTAAACAGGTGTTTGCTACCAACTTTTTTGGCGTGATAGCAGTAACACAGGCGTTTATTGATTTGCTGCGGCAATCGCCTGATCCAAGGATCGTAAATGTTACCTCTGGCCTGGGTTCCCTTACTTTGCAAAGTGATCCTTCCTGGAAAAGCTATCAGGTAAAACCAGCCTCCTACATGGCGTCAAAAGCAGCGCTCAATGCCTACACGATTGCAACGGCCTGGTACCTGCGCGATACCCGGTTCAAGGTAAATGCGGTTGATCCGGGTTATACTGCTACGGATTTTAACAATTATAGTGGCCCCGGAAGCGTACCAGATGCTGCCGCGCGGGTAGTAAAAGCAGCTACTATTGATGCCAACGGCCCCACCGGATTATTTTTTAGTGATGACAATGCACCGGAAACAGGGATCAGTCCCTGGTAAATGTGTTGTATATAAAAGCCTTGAAATAGTTCAGGGCTTTTATTATCTTTCTGCCAAAAAATGTTCGCTTGTTTTAGGCTATTCTTGCTGGTAATTATTGCAACACCGTTTATTGGTTTGGCCCAGCAACACTTCTCACCTAAAGAAGAATCGCTTAAATTGTTTAATGAGTACAAACCTGTTATTGAAAGAAAGGACGATGCTGTTGTAGATAATCCTGTTGCCATCACTGGTGATATTAATGGGGATGGCAAAGAAGATTGTATTGTTTCTTTTGTGTTGGTTGGCAAAGATGGAGGCAATGCTGTACTTGGTGGTGGACACGCGATCTATTTAAATACAGGTACACGCATGAAGGTAGCGGGATCCTTTCCTGAATTTAAGTATTGTTTTTATCTGGATCATATTCGAGATCAGGTGATCTATGGAAAGGAATATGAATGTGCGCCACCCTATAACACTATTATACGGGAAAGAAAATTCGCCTATATAAACGGAAAGATAAAAGAAGTTCATTAAGATGATATACGACATAAGCCTGATTCACCAAATTCGCCGTAAAGAGCATCCTGATCCAAGACAATATGATCAAATCTATGAATATATTACAAGCCTGTATACCCTGAAAGACATAGAAGAAGAAAGACGTACCATTGCTAAAATTGATGAGTTTCAGAAACATGAAACATGGGAACAAATGTGGGACTATGCTGAACATGAACTTGATGGTAATATCATCGATGACGATTATAAATACTATTGCTGGCTCGATTCAAAGCAATATACCCCAAGATTGGTTTATAATTATGCCACAGAAGAGCTCTATCTGGAATACGTGTTGGAAAGGGAATTTATACCCAAATTTATAGTGGAAAAAGAGAATCTCCTGGAGCTGTTAGATGAGTGGGAGAAATATATTAGCAGTCGCTAATTACCACACCTTATATATTTCTCTTGAACCGGTCAAATATAGATCGGTGTAATTGGCCATTTTTTCTTTCATTCTTTTCATCTTCTCTTCGTCTTTCTGCATGTCTTCCCAGCTTTTTTCATAAGCAGTTAAATCGGCAAACTGACTTACCATTATTACCCGGTTAAACTGTCCGGTCATATCGGTCATAACACTAACAAACTCTTTACCATCTGCCATTACTTCTTTAAACAGTTTCGCCAGCTTGGAAGCATTACCGGGTTTGCATACAAAGATGTCGTGTACAATGATCATAGTATTAAAAATTTCATATAAGGTAGGTCCTTTTTATTAGAGTGCCACAGCGGAAGTGCTTAAAATTTACAATTAAAAGGATGAACCCCAATAAAATGGGGACAAAGAAGAAAATCTTCATAGGGTACTTCCCTCCTTGCCCGTCTTAATATAAAGCCCTTAATTTAGAACTC
>CBIMFG010000119.1:0-8120 GCA_966243125.1 uncultured Niastella sp. | reverse complement strand
CAGCTGGAGCAGGTAGGGCTTACCGAACGGGCGCACAGTAAGGTGCGTACTTATTCGCAGGGAATGAAACAGCGTTTGGGAATTGCCATTGCATTGATCCACGATCCAAAGCTGATCATTCTTGATGAACCCACCAATGGATTAGATCCGCAAGGGATAGCCGATATTCGTAATTTGATCTTGCATTTAAGCCGGCACCAGGGCAAAACCATTGTGGTTTCTTCGCACCTGTTGCACGAAATAGAACTGATAGCCAACCGCATGCTCATTATTGATAAGGGTAAAAAAATAATGGAAGGAACTGTTGCCGAACTGGTTGATCCCGCACGCACCATCGTGCATTTGGAGGTAACCAATCCGCAGCAGGTAGTAACCTGGTTGCAAAGCAGCCGTTGGAGCACTTGTTTGCAGGAGCAGAACAATACCATTATTCTTTTGCAAATGAACAAACAGCAAGTGCCCGAATTAACCGCCGACCTGGTACAGGCAGGGGCCAGCATTATGGCCCTGCAACCACAAAATTCACTGGAATCGTATTTTCTGTCATTAACAACCGAAAACCGGCATGTGGACACTTTTACAAATTGAGCTTTTCAAAATATTTAAACGTCCCCGTACATATATCGCTTTTGTTGCCATTGCTGCCATCGTAGTTTTAATACAGCTGGCATTATACCTCGATGGCAAAACCTATGTGAATTTTATGCTGCAAAGCATTGAGCGGTTTAATGTGGAAGGTAAAATGCTCAACGGCTACTTTGTTTGTTATTTTATTTTGCAAACCCTGCTCATTCACGTGCCACTGCTAATTGCGCTGGTGGGTGGCGATATGATAGCCGGTGAGGCTAATATGGGCACCTTGCGATTGCTCATCAGCAAACCCATTAACCGTTCTACTTTACTCATCAGTAAATTCCTGGCTTCTGCTATTTATACGTTGCTGTTATTGGTGTGGATGGCTATACTGTCGCTGCTGATCTCATTGATCGTATTTGGCCCTGGCGATCTGATGGTTTTTCAGAGCCAGGTGATCATTCAAATTCCACGTTCAGATGTATTCTGGCGTTACCTCGCTGCCTTTGGGTTTGCGGCTATTGCCATGACAACCGTGGCTGCTTTGTCGTTTTTTTTATCGCTGTTTGCCGAGAACTCTATCGGGCCCATCGTAGCAGCTATGAGCATTGTTATTGTTTGTACCATTCTTACTACTATGGACCTGCCATTATTTATCTCCATGAAACCCTATTTATTTACCTCGCACATGTTGGGATGGAAAGGCTTTTTTGATATCAAGGCCACGGCCAATGGGAGTGCAGATATAGGAAGTATACAGAACCTGCCGGGGATTATGAGATCAGCTGCTATATTGGTGCTGCATATTATTGGGTTTGTAGGAGCATCGATTATAATATTTAGGAAGAAGGATATATTGTCGTGATCAATCGGCTATTGTAAAATGGAATATACTTCCTTTACCGAGTTCCGATTCAACCCAGATCTTGCCGCCATGTAGTTCAACTATTTTTTTACAATGCGCCAGCCCTATGCCCGACCCCTCATACACAGAGCGATTGTGCAGCCGCTGAAAAATAATAAAGATGCGTTGCTGGTATTGTTTATCGATGCCAATGCCATTGTCGTGAAACTGAAAATGCCAGTGGCTGGCTTGTTTGCTAACAGAGATCCCGATAATGGGCGCAATACCAGGTCGCTGGAACTTAATTGAGTTACTGATGAGGTTTTGGAATAACAGCTTTAATTCGGTGGGGAATGCATTCACTACAGGCAACTGACCAGCATTGATCTCAGCCTGGTTTTCCTTGATTACTTTAGCCAGATCGGCCAGCACTTCTGCCAGTGCCAGGTTACAGTTAACCGGTTCAAACTGTTTTTCGCGGCCAATACGCGAATAGTCAAGCAGGTCTTTGATCAGTGTTTTCATTCTGTCAGAAGCCTGTATTACATAGTCGATATAGCGGTCTGCATTTTCATCTAGCTTGCCATAGTATTGTTTGCGCAGTAACTCCACAAAGCTGGAGGTAGTTCGTAATGGTTCCTGCAGGTCGTGAGACGCTACATAAGCAAACTGTTCCAGTTCCTTATTTTTGATCTCCAGCTCGGCAGTGCGTTTATGTACTTTTTTCTCAAGGGTAATATTGGCCTCGCGGATCTCTTTTTCCATTCGCTTCTTTTCAGAGATATCGCGAATGGCGGCGGTTACCAGTATCCCTTCTTCGGTTTCCAGCGGACTTAAACTCATTTCTATCGGAAATTCCTCCCCGTTCTTTCGCCGGCCTAATACTTCGAGCCCTATGTCTGTTGATCGAACGCCGGGAATATCATGGATCAGCCTGGGGTGTTCCTGTTGATTGGAACGGAACCGTTCCGGCAACAGCAACTCCATGTTGGCGCCAATCAGTTCCTCTTTTTGATACCCGAAAATATTTTCGCATTGTTTGTTTACCAGCGTGATGGTTCCTTTTTCGCCCATGATCACAATAGCATCAGGCGCCGATTCCAGCAATCCTTTGAATTTTTGCTGTGCCTGTTCAATATCGTGCATGCTTCGTTGCAGTTCTTCGGCCATGGTATTGAAATTGTTTGCCAGTATGCCAATCTCATCTTTTGAAAATGCCTGCGCTTTGCGGCTGAAATCATTTTTGGCAACGGCTTTGGCCGACTGCAATATTTCGTTCAATCCTTTTTGAATGTTGCGGCTTACTATAATCGCCAGCGTTAAACCGGTTATTTCAACAGAAAGGGCAATCAGGAATAATAACCGCAATACCAGGTTTTCGAGCCAGCGCGATCCCTCGCCCAGGGTGTAGGAAAACTCATCTTCCAATACCGTAAGGCGGGCGTTCAGGGGATCTATCAACTGAACAATTGCGTTGATCTTTTCGGGCGAAGGGTGGAGTGAGTTTATTTCTTTGTGCAGTTGTTCACCAATAGGAATAAATTCTGTTACCGATGAGTCGGCTGCTGCCCAGGCCTTAATAGCTTTGTTGATATAATAAATGCGATTGAAGCGGGTGAACAGTTTTATCATGCCATCCACATCGTCTTTATGGTTACGGCCTTCAATAAAACCCTGCCTGGCAACCTCCATATCAGGATTTGGCTTATTCAGTTCCACCAGGGTTTTGTGATCACCGCCCGATACCTTCATAAATTCCTTGAACTTCTCATAATCTGCTTCATCGTGTGTACGGCTGTACCGTAACAACTGATACATGGCATCTTTTTGTGCCTTTGACCAAAGACCTTCGCCGCTTACATAGGCACGTACAGAGGAGAGGGTATTTATTGAAAAGATCAATGCCCCTAATTCCAGCGCAATGAGGGTAGCCATTATGCCAACGGTGAAGTATAACTTTTTGGCAATGGATACATTTCTAAACCATTTGAAAAGCGAAACACCCTTCATTATAATTCGTTGTTTTTATTACCCGTATTTTGATTGGTTGAACGATAGCCTGGGAATACTTTTTTGCTACTAAACGGGGCCGCACAGCGAAGCTGTGTTGTCAGTGAAGGGAAGGTAAGTAAAATTTTTCTATAAAAATAAAGCCCCGATCCCGGCTCAGCCAGGATCGGGGCATAACTGATTTACAATCATATTTTAAAATCCATACTTGGTTACACCGGGTATGGGAACCGGATAGTATCCTTCATCATTCGGCAATACCGATGGCATGGCGTTGAAATCGTACGTTTTGGGTTGCAGGTTTAAGCCAGAGTTCAAAGCTTTATCCCATTCCACTATCTGGCCAGTGTAGGTGGCCATGCGGCCAAGAATGGAAGTCATGGAGCTGTGGGCGCCATTTTCGGCATCGGCAAATTTGTATTCACCTTTGGCAATAGCCGCAAACAACTCATCGTGCTCGGTTTGGTAGGGATTGTTCTCGGTATTTTTATCAAACAGGAAAAGCACTTTCCCTTTATTGTCAACAATGTTGGCGTCGCCACACTGGATCTTTCCTTTGGTGCCAATTAACAGTTCATCAACCTTGCTCATAGTGCCGGGAATGTGACGGCATTGGCTGTTGAGCACAGAACCATCGGCATACGTGAATTCAACATAGTGATGGTCGAATATTTCACCATGGTCTTTTCCTTTGCGTACCTGACGGCCGCCCATGCCCTGGGCTTTAACCGGATGGCCTTCTTTGAACCAGTTTATTACATCTAAATTGTGAATATGCTGTTCGCAAATATGATCGCCGCATAACCAAACAAAATAGTACCAGTTACGCATCTGGTATTCCATTTCGGTTTGTCCGTACTGACGTTTACGCACCCATACGCCGTCGTTGTTCCACCAGGCTTGTGCCGATGTAATATCGCCAATGAGGTTCTTGCGTTTGAATAGTTCGCGGTAAGAGTATTGGTAATGGCGTTGCAAACCAACCACTACGTTTAATTTTTTTTGTTTGGCTATTTCAGCCGCATCCAGCACGCGTTTAATACCTGCAGGGTCAGTGGCTACTGGTTTTTCCATAAACACGTGTTTGCCTTGTTTAATGGCCTCTTCAAAATGAATGGGTCGAAAACCGGGCGGTGTTGCCAGTATCACTACATCGGCCAGTGCAATTGCTTTTTGATAAGCATCAAAGCCATGAAATTTTCTTTCTTCAGGCACATCTATTCGTTCTGCTATATTAATGCCACCATTGTTCTTTGTGTTTTCGGGCGCGGTTAAGCGTTTGTAACTTCTGTCTAAATTATCACGGAAAGCATCGGCCATGGCTACCAGCTTTACGTTTTGTTTGCTCAGCAAAGCCTGTTGGGCAGCGCCGGTACCGCGGCCGCCGCAACCGATGAGCGCTACTTTTATGGTATCATCCGCTCCGGAAAAATAATTGGCTCTTGAAAGCAATGGTGCAGCAAGTAATCCTCCGGCCAGCCAGGTAGATTGTTTTACAAACCGGCGGCGTGAGGTGGCAAGGTTGTTAGATTGTTCAGTGCTCATTTGCATCAGTTTTAGTGTATATGATCGGGATCCCTGTTATTTGTATTACTCGTGGCAATATTTCCTATAAAAAGCTGCTGCTTCATCAGCAGAGGGCGCTTTTGCTGGTCTAACTATTCTGAAACCAACGGCCATGGCATCGGTAAGCCACCATTTGCTTTTGGGCATTTGTGGATCGCGTTTGTTCCAGGCCGCATCAGATGGTTGACGGCTGGCGCAACGCAAGGCATCGGACTTGTCCAGATAACCGCCACCACGTACTGCCCGTGGGTAGGTTTCCGTTGGTGCAATCATGGGATTGCTGGGCGCATCGCCAATGGCCGTGAAATAATTATCCCTGTACTGGTCAAGCGTCCATTCCCCTACATTACCCAGCATATCATACAAACCCCAGGCGTTTGGTTTTTTCTGTCCGGTTTTCTGGTACTTCTTATTGCTGTTATCGGCAAACCAGGCATAGTCTTTCAGTTGTTTGGCATCGTCGCCAAAAAAATAAGTACTGGCACTGCCGGCCCTGCAGGCATATTCCCATTCTGCTTCGGTAGGCAGGCGATAAAAAATACCGGTTTTATTATACAGCCAGCGGCAATACATCATGGCCGTATATTGCGACATACTATTAACCGGAAAGCCGCCCTGTTTGCCCATGCCCCAGCTCAGGTCAATGTATTGCGGGGTAGGGCGGGTAACTGCATCAACCTCTGTTTCGCGCGGGGTGTTTTCATCGTTGAAGAACAATAAAAACTCATCGTAGGTCACTTCTTTGGCGCCCATCCAAAAAGCATCGAGCTGCACTTTTTTTACCGGTCCTTCAGTGGCCTTATGACCAGCCTCTGCAGCAGGACTACCCATGTTGAAACTGCCTGCAGGTACCGAGACCATATTAAACGATACGGTGCTGCCAGGTATATTTTGTTCGTAGGGTACAAGGGCGGTTGAAAGATTGGTTTGTGCTATAGCGTTAGCACCCGCAAATAAAAATGATATTACAATTTGTATTGATTTCACAGGCGTTCATTTAGTGAAAGAATGGAAATTAAGAAATTAAAACATTCCATCTGTACCAGTACGGCGGATTAGTTTAATGTAAACGTTTGCATGAAATGCAGCTGTAAGCCGCAAGCTACAAGCTACAAGCTTCAAGCCATCGCGACCAGTTTGCATTTGCCTGGAGTGCTGCCATTGTATTTGCTTGTAGCTTACAGCTTGGAGCTTGCAGCTTTCTATATGTCGTACAACGCTTCAGCATCCCTAAATTGTTAGTGACTGTTTATTTTTTGTTTTCCCAATGAATAAATAAGTAGCTAAATATTATTATCCATAAATTTAAACAACTAAACGGCACTATATGAAAAGACGAAACTTTCTGCAACAACTTTCACTGACTGGCGCTTCTTTAGTAACTGCTTCTGCTGCCGGTGCTGCCACTACTGCTGTTGGTAAGCAACCCATGACTGCTGCGGATAAACCATTCAATTTAAATTACGCCACGCATGACGGCATGTTCAGGAACAGTGCCGGCGCCGATTTTATTGACCAGATAAAATTTGCGTATGACCATGGTTTTCGTTCCATTGAAGACAATGGCATGATGACCCGTACACCCGAGCTGCAAAAGAAAATTGGCGATACCCTGCAAAAGCTGGGCATGACCATGGGTGTGTTTGTAATTACTTCAGACAACTGGCATTGGAAAACTTCTTTAACTACCGGTAAACAAGAGTGGATAGATAAAATGATGAACGATTGCAAAATTGCAGTGGAAGTGGCCAAACGTTGCGGCGCCAAATGGATGACCGTAGTGCCGGGTAATTATGAAAGGTCACTTTCATTCGAATATCAAACGGCCAATGTAATTGCTGCCTTGCGCAAAGCAAGCGCTGTGCTGGAACCACATGGCCTGGTAATGGTGCTGGAAATGTTGAGCGACAATCCCGACCTGTTTCTGCGTCACTCCGACCAGGCCTATATGATCTGCAAAGCGGTAAACAGCCCGTCGTGCAAAATGTTGTTCGATATGTACCATATGCAACGCAACGAAGGCGATATCATTAATAACATCGACAAATCGTGGGAAGAGATCGGTTACCTGCAAATAGGCGACAATCCCGGCAGAAAGGAACCTGGTACCGGCGAAATGAACTACAAGAACATTTTCAAGCATCTTCACGAAAAAGGGTATAAAGGCATATTGGGTATGGAACATGGAAATGCGCAAAAAGGGCAGGAGGGCGAGGCGGCGCTTATAAAAGCCTATCGTGATGCCGACAGCTTTCTGTAAGGCTTCGTTAAATGTGAGTTGGCGTGTGCCCGGCAAATGGTTGAATGCTAAATTTGTAGTATGAAATTATCAGTTCCCGCTTTGCTGCTGCTGTTTATACTGCCTGCTTTTGTAAGCCGGGCGCAGGATGCCAATAACCTCATTAAAAAAGTAAAGGATAAACTGGCGCTTGTAAATGATTACACGGCCGAAGGGGTAATGAAAACCGATGTGGCGTTTATGAAAGTGCCCGAATCAAAAGTGACTATCTTTTATAAAAAGCCCGATAAATTCAAAATCAAAAAACAGGACGGCATTTCTATTGTGCCCAAGGGGGGCGGCAATATTAACCTGGCTGCCTTATTTGAAGGAAATAACTATACCGCTGTACCCGCCGGTAAAGGCACGGTGAATAATGAACCGGTTACCATTGTAAAACTGTTGCCATTGGATGAAAAAAGCGATGTGGTGGTTTCCACCTTGTACATCGACGAAAAGGAAGCCCTGGTAAAAAAAGCCATTATTACCACCCGCGAAAACGGCACCTACGAAATGGAAATGCAATATGGCAAATACGCCAGCAAGGGGTTGCCCGATACCATCTCCTTTTTATTTGCAACAAAAGATTACAAACTACCCAAAGGCCTTGCCTTTGATTACGATGCAGGCGGACAACAACCGAAAACCACTACTGCAACCGGTAATCAAAAAGGTAAAATTCAGCTCTCTTATACCAGCTATACAATCAACAAAGGTTTAGCAAACGACTTCTTCAAATAGCTCAGCTACACAAATGGCTTAGGCAGGCCTTGATCTGCATCAAATAGTATTTATTTGTAAAATTTCAGTTGTGTGATAATCAGCAGGTTGATGAATAAGTGGAACTCT
>CBIMFG010000118.1:0-8153 GCA_966243125.1 uncultured Niastella sp. | reverse complement strand
CTGCTGGCCCTGCTGTTGAACTTCATCTCTGTTTTCTCTTACTTCTACCATAAACTATATATAAGCGCGTTAGTAAATATTACCTCCGCTTATTTTTTCTTACTGGCATTTTATTTCGGTTCAAAACGAAAGCTGGAGACCGGGCGTATTATAGCGGTTGTAAATATTAACCTTTATCTTATTGTAATATGTTACCTGGAGGGGCTAAAGGCAGGAGAGTACCTGTTGTATTTCCCCTACTTTGTGGTACTAACGTTTGTGGTAAGCATCAGACGAAATTTTAAAGAACTGTTATCTGTATACTCCATTACCGTTATAGCCTCGCTGGCCTGTGTAAAACTTTGTCCGCCCGTAAATAACATCCAAACCATCAACGATGCCCTGTATGCGCAGTTATACAGCGGTAACCTGGTTATTTCGCTGGCCATGACCATCATCTTCTCTTATTCCATTTTACGGGTTAATAAAGACAATGAGGTGGCCATTTTGCAGGAAAAAACATTTGGTGATACCATTTTCAATACCTCGCTCGATGGGGTGTTTATTATTTTCAGCCAAACGAATATTATAAACAGTTGCAATAAGCGCGCGCTTGAAATGTTTGATGTGAATGAGAAGCATGAAATTGAAGGCACAAACATAGAAGTGTGGTTTGAAGAACATCATATAAAACAGTTCAACTCAATAAAAGAATCGCTCTCGGGCGAATCGCGTCCCTGGCAGGGCGAACTCACGCTTACTGCAAAAACAGGCCGTACCTTTTATGGTTTTGTAAGTGTGGTGCCATTTACTTATAAAGATACCGGCTATACCAAGATCAGTATTCTGGATGTATCGAATGTGAAGATGGCTGAGTTTGAACTAATGAAGGCAAAGGAAAAGGCCGAGGCTGCCGCCAGAACAAAATCCCGCTTCCTCAGTAATATGAGCCATGAGCTGCGTACACCGTTGAACGGCATTATTGGCGCATCCAACTTATTGCTGCAGGAAGAGCACCTGAATACGCAGGTTCAACACCTCGATATATTGAAGTTCTCTTCAGAGCATATGATGATGCTCATAAACGACATTCTGGATTATAACAAAATGGAAGCCGGCAAAGTGGAGCTGGCCGATGTACCGGTGAATATTAAAGAGTTCATGCAAAAGCTGGCCGGACAGTTCTCCCCACAAATAAAATCAAAAGGACTTGAGTTTAAGGTAGATATCGACGACCGCCTTGACCTTGAATTTTATACCGATGAAACCAGGCTGAACCAGGTGCTCAGCAACCTGCTGGCCAACTCACTCAAGTTTACGCACCAGGGTACCATTACCATGGCGGTGCGCCGGTTGTTCTCATCGAGTTCCAAATCAACTTTGCAGTTTATAGTTATGGATACCGGTATTGGTATTCCCAAGAACAAGCATAAAGAGATCTTCGACAGCTTTACCCAGGCCGATGTAAATACTACCCGCAAATATGGTGGAACCGGTTTAGGACTGGCTATTACTAAGCGTATTGTAAACATGTTTAACAGCGATCTGTTGCTGGAGAGTGAAGAGAATAAAGGCAGCGCGTTTCACTTTACGGTTGAATTGAAGATCTGTGAGAACCGCAAACGCTACATGGAGGATAACATTAAAAACCTCGATTCGCTGGAAGGCATCCGTTTACTGATAGCAGAAGACAATCCGGTAAACCTGTCAATTGCCAAAAGATTCCTTACCAAATGGGGTATAATAGTTAGCGAAGCAACTAATGGCCGCGAAGCGCTGGCCCAGTTTAAGAAGGGTACTTTTGATCTGTTGCTGATTGACCTGGAGATGCCTGAAATGGATGGCGCTACTGCCTTAAAGGAAATACGTAAAATAAACACTTCTGTACCGGCCGTTGCGTTTACCGCAGCGGTATACGATAACATGCAGGCCGATCTGTTACAAAAAGGATTTACTGATTTTATTCATAAACCATTCAGGCCCGAAGAACTTCACTCAAAGATCTCATACCTGGTTTCAGCTTTACGAGCTTAAGAAAATGAAGTAAGAAGTAGGAAGTAGGAGATAGGAAGTAGGAGGTAAGATGACCTCGGGTATTTGGGTATAACTGTACGAGAAACGAACGCCTCGTTAATGACTGGTTAACTCGTCAACTGGTTAACATGTCAACCCCGTCAACACATCAACTAGTGCAAACCTACCAGTGACGAACAATCCCCCAAAAGGGTGAATTGTGTCAGAAATTTTATAGCCACGATAAGTTCTCCCCCTTATTTCATGAAATTGGTAGTTATTTTTTGAATATAGGTGTATTCTATATTCAACAACCTTTGTATCTTGCATACCTGTTCAATTGTATAGCGTAGTCAGTATTAGCCGAAAAAACAAAGCCATGAGAAAGATTCCCGTGAATGTTTCTTCTAACATTTGTAGCTTGACGCCGTTTCAGGCAGCGAAGAAAACCAATCAATCTACAGGTTTTCAACGTGTAGCAAGCCAGTTTTTCTGCAATCCAATTCTAATTACTGCTGTAAATACCAGTTCGTTTGCCGGATTCATTCCGCGTTAATACCAACCGGGCTTAGAACAAGTCTGAACCCCATTGAACGCCTATCCTAACCGTTTTATACCGAACGATAATAACTTTATCATACATCTTTTCCGGGTAAAACATAGCCGCAGCAATCACCCGGAAACAACTACGGTTGCTGCATAATTTTCTCATGTGACTCGCAGCCCTTTTTCTAAAGGGCTGCCTACTTTTTAGGGGTACCCCAATCATAATTACTTCCCAAACATTGAATTGAAATACCGGAATGTCGAATATTGAATGTTGAATATCCAATGTTGAAGTGAAGGCAGGGAAATGAAGAATGAAGAATGAAGAATGAGGAATGAAGAATGAGGAATGAAGAATGAGAAATGAAAAATTGAAAACCCAAAACAAAGAACTAAGAACATAGAAACTAAGAACATAGAACTAAGAACTCTGAACCTGGAACCTGGAACCTGGAACTCTGAACTTGGAACTTTGAACCTGGAACTCATAAAACGAAAAAGCCTTCTGATAATCAGAAGGCTTTTTCCTTATTAAGTGTGTTAAACTTATTGATAGTTCAAATGCAATTCAACACGTCTGTTTTTAGCACGGCCTTGTGGCGTTTTGTTAGGTGCAATTGGTTTTGAATCACCAAAACCTTGTGCAGTGATGCGGCTTGCGTCAATACCTTTTTTAGTAAAGTAGTTTTTAACAGCATCGGCACGTTTTGCAGACAGCTTTAAGTTGGTTTCTGGTTTACCTGTATTATCAGTGTGGCCTTCAATGCTGATCTGCAGGGCAGGGTCAGCTTTCAGAACTTTAACCACTATATCTAATTTAGGATAAGAAACTTTCTGAATGATGTCTTTACCCGACATGTAGTAAATAGCCTTGGCAGCGATAGCTACTTTCTTAACAACATCCTGTTTAATTTCAGGGCAACCGCCGTTGGCTGGTTTACCAGGTGTGGCAGGACATTTATCTTCTTCATCGTTAACGCCATCACCATCAGTATCAGGTATAGGGCAGCCATTATATTTGGCAATACCAGCTATTGCAGGACATTTATCTTCTTCGTCGTTAATGCCATCGCCATCCGTATCAGGGATAGGGCAACCATTGTATTTGGCAGTACCGGCAACCTCAGGACATTTGTCGTTTTTGTCGGCAACGCCATCTTTGTCTTTATCAGGACAACCAGCTAAAGCTACTTCACCAGCAACTTCAGGGCATTCGTCTTTTTCATCAACAATACCGTCGTTGTCTTTATCGTGTGTAACTTCTTTTATCACTTCTACGCTCTTAACAACAGTGTCAACACGGGTTTCAACACGGGTTTCAACAACCTTTTCTACCTTAACTTCTGCTTTCGGTTCTTCTTTAACCGGTTGCATTGGCTGGCTTTTGTGTTTGTGCGTTCTTACACGTTGGTAAATAGAAATGGTTAAGCCCAGGTGAACATCGGCAGAGGCCACATTCTGGTTGCCTAACATGTTGCTCAGGATAGTACCTGAACCCAGGAACAAAGGACCCATACGCAGGCCGGCGCCCCAGGTAGCTTTTTTATTGAGCGTGTTATAATATAATGGTGTATAAATGCTGAACCATTTTTTCTCTAACCGGGGAGTAACCGTAAACGTAGTAGCGTATTGAGCGCTGGTTTGGTTTTTATCGCGGTTAATGAGGTTTACAACAGTTCCTGCATTAATGAACAGGCGTTTGTAAATATGATAGTCAACATCGAAACGGAAAGTAGTTGGCAGTTTCACTTTCATTTTATCCTCATGCGCATGTGACGTGAGGATGCCGATGCTGTCGAGACGGCTAAAGTATTCGTCAAATGTTTCGCCATCCTGTTTGTCCAGATCGTCCCATGATTTACCGGAGGCGTTGGCGGAATAACTGTTACCGTGTGTAGAGTTACCATACTTTACCGATCCCACATCGTTCAGTGAAGCGTTTATCTTAACCTTATAAGGCGTTTGATCATTGGTGATCCAGGCGCTGCTTTCGGGTCTCCATTCGTAGCTGAAACCCAGGTCCATGCCCAGGCCATGGTTATCGTTCATGTTTTTAACAACATCATCGAAGTTGTTATCAACAGCATCCAGGTTTTTGGAGTACCGAACGTTCACGTCACCTTCAAACTGGGTTAAGATATCGTTCTTGGCGAGGTTAACAGCCAGTTTGTTTGAATATAAGGAGGCAGCAGCAATACCTACTACATACTTACCGGTAATACCCATTTTCAACAGGTGGTGCGGATCGCTCCAGATAATACGGCCATAGGTTAAACCGGCTTCAGCAAAAGCATGTGCTTTTAACTGCAACATACTTTCCTGAATGGGAATATCATAAATACCATCGGTATTAGTACCTAAATAGCGGAAGGTTTTATCGCTGAGGTTAAACTCGTTGATCAGCGTACGGGCACGGGTATACAACCCAACGCCGCTTTTTTTGCCTGAAGTGAACATGAAAGAGGGCCCTAATACTTCGGTATTGAACCACAGGTTCTTTTTGTCCTTATTAGCTGATTTAAAGTAATCCTGGTTTTCGTTGAGGTCTGAAAAATCGAACTTTTTAACTTTATCGTTCTTCAGTTCATAAGCATTGTTTCCGGCAACAGTGCTAAAGGAGAATAGGTTTATGTTCACTTTGTACTTACTGCCAGCTACAGTAGCCGGGTTGTTTAACATACCGTGAACACCGGAGTAATTGTCGTACGGGTATCCGATAAATGATTGAGATAAGCCAAACAAGGGTACGCAACTTATCAGGCCTAGCGCAAGGCTTTTTTTCATGACTTTTGGGAGTTTGGAGTTAGTTAAGCGGTTAAATTTTATTGCTGTATGCAATATTTAAAGCGCCGCAAGGTAATTTAAAATTGTGTGTGTTTTGAAAAATAATGGGTTATATATATGCGATATATCAGTTTAGCACTGGTTAGTAATGTGTTATGTTATAGGCAAGTATGCAATCATGTTGGAATAACATTTTCGGGCACTGTCAAACGGAAAAAAGGGACTTCTATTGTATTGGTTTTGTATTCATTTACTCGCCCTAAGACCAGTACATATTAGTATTTGCTGCATGTTCATATACTTAAATTTTGCATGTAGGGTATGTATATCCGAAAATTGGAAAAATTGCATAAATGGTACTTTCTTCTTACTTTCGGCCCTCCATTATCAATACCCTCCCTGAGCAACACAGCGTTTCCCTAAAACAATACCCATAATCGTATGAAAGCCTTAACGCAACCGGTTTCCCGGCAATATTTGAAACTATTTCTGAAAATTATAGTGATCTCATTGTGGGTGCTGACAATTATATCAGCAGCTATTAAATGAAAATAAAAAGGCCTCTCCGCCAGTTAGCGGAGAGGCCTTTTTTGTTTTGTGTGTTTTTTACTAGTTCACTTTCTGCATATATTCAGTAAGAAATTTCTTGGGTGGCTGTCCGGTTATCTTTTTAAACACCCGGTTAAAAGTAACCGCATTATTAAATCCGCTTTGATACGCAACTGCCGCCAGGCTATCGAAATTATCTCCAACAATCTTCTTACAGGCTTCATTAATGCGTACTTCGTTCAAAAAGGTAACATAGGTTTTTAACGTATGCTTTTTAAAATACCGGCAAAACGCCTGTGGGGTAAGATGGGCCACATTGGCAATTTGTTTCAGCGTAATGTTCTCGGTATAGTGCGCCATGGTATACTGATAAATATCGTTCATGCGCAGTCCTTCCGATTCGGTAATGGCGCTTTCGGTTTGTGTATTTGAGAGTGGTTGGTATTGTTTAATGCGGCAGAGGGTTTGCAACAATTGAATAAAGAGTGCCAGCCGGATGCCGTTCCGCGCTTCTTTTACCAGTAACATTTTTTTGCTGATGTCCTGCTGATGCGAAGCCGGTACCTGTAAACCGGTGCTGGTAGCTTCCATAAACTTTTTTACGTTGTTCATTTCCGGTAGGTCAAGGATCTTCCCAAAAGGGCCGTACAGGTCAACAAATACAGTAAGGGCATGAATGTCTTTATCGCCGTTCTTTATAAAATAATCCGGATCGCTTTTAAACAGGTGCGGTTGGTTGGCGCCCAGGATATATACATCGCCCGATTGAAAGCGCTGCATACTGGTGCCGGCAATAAGGGTGCCTTCGCCTTTTATGATCCAGGTTAGCTGGGTTTCATTGTGTCGGTGCAGGTGATTGTAAAAATGTGGTAACTTATCTTCCTGAACCATAATGGAATGCTCCTGCGAAACAGGTATGGTGAACTGTACAACTTTCATGAGCAGTAGTTTGGTTGGTTTTACCAATATTACCAAAATTTCCTCACATTCTGTTATGAGAGGTTAATATTAGTTAATAAATGGGTAAGGGAAATTATAAACAGAGAAATGAAGAATGAGGAATGAGAAAGTTGAAGGGTGATAAAGTGAGTAGTGAGTTGTGAGTTGTGAGTAGTGAGTGGGCTCGCGATAGCGCAGATTTCAGAAAAATCGGGGAATCCACTCACAACTCACTACTGACTACTGACAAGTTAAAATTGGTAACAAACTGATTAAATGCCGCTAGCATATACTAACTGTTTCATAATACTTTTATTAAAAATTATTACGAATGAGTATATCCTGGAAAGGTATTTTTCCTGCCTTCACAACCAAGTTCACCGCTAATGATACCCTCGATCTGGCATTGTTTGAAAAAGGCCTGCAGTCGCAGCTCGAGGCCGGTGTAGATGGTATTGTACTGGGCGGTAGCCTCGGCGAAGCCAGCACCCTTACCACTGAAGAAAAAGAAACCCTGGTGAAACTGGCCATTGAAATTGCCGGACCAGTACCTGTAGTCTTGAACATTGCAGAAGGCGCTACCAAAGAAGCTATAAAGCAGGCTGCATTGGGCAAAAGCTGGGGCGTAAAAGGATTGATGTTATTACCACCCATGCGTTATAAAAGCGATGACCGCGAAACACTCACCTTTTTCAAGGCCGTTGCGCAATCAACCAACTTGCCCGTTATGATCTATAACAATCCTGTTGATTATAAAGTAGACGTAACGCTCGATATTTTTGACCAGTTGCAGGAGTGCGAAAATATACAGGCGGTGAAAGAGTCAACCCGCGATGTATCGAATGTAACGCGCCTGATCAATCGCTTTGGCGATCGTTATAAAATACTGTGCGGGGTAGATACCCTGGCGATGGAAGAGCTGCTGATGGGCGCCGATGGCTGGGTTGGTGGACTGGTAACTGCCTTCCCACGTGAAACCGTTGCCGTATATCGGTTAATAAAAGCCGGCATGATAGAAGAAGCCCGTGCCATTTACCGCTGGTTCCTTCCCTTGCTGGAATTGGATATTCATCCCAAACTGGTGCAGTACATCAAGTTCGCAGAAGCGCAGGTAGGCTTGGGTTCAGAATACGTTCGTGCGCCGAGGTTAACGTTGGTAGGAGAGGAGCGGGAGCGCGTGTTGGCGATTATTAAGAAGGGGATTGCGACCAGACCGGAAGTGCCGGATTACAAAATGTTGAATATTGAATGTTGAAGCGAAGAGAAATTAAAAATGTTAAATGAAAAATGAAGAATGAGAAAGGGGGAAGAAATATTGAATGTTGAATATTGAATGTTCAATG
>CBIMFG010000117.1:0-8185 GCA_966243125.1 uncultured Niastella sp. | reverse complement strand
GATACAGGAGATGATGAGTGAGTAATGCAGTAGTGAAAACATATTCTTAACAATCGAACTTAAAACTTAATAAACAGAACTTTTAACTTAGGAGCCGGAACAAAAACCAGATCCTAAGTGCCCTGTACAGAACTTATATAACCCCAAAACAATACCTGTGAAGCTTAATTTGTATCAAATTGATGCATTTACCAACCATTTGTTCGGAGGTAATCCCGCAGCTGTAATTCCATTGGAAGAATGGATCAGTGATAGCCTGATGCAACGGCTGGCTATGGAAAATAACCTTAGCGAAACTGTTTTCTTTGTGCCCTCAAAGAAACCGGATG
Organism: uncultured Niastella sp.; assembly: GCA_966243125.1. Taxonomy (GTDB): domain Bacteria; phylum Bacteroidota; class Bacteroidia; order Chitinophagales; family Chitinophagaceae; genus Niastella. The sequence goes on along the minus strand of CBIMFG010000117.1, from coordinate 7,856 downwards.
CTGATTTTGAGATCCGCTGGTTTACACCAGTATCAGAGGTAAATCTGTGCGGACATGCCACCCTGGCTTCCGCCTTTGTTTTATACCATGTAATGGGTTATGGTTTTCCGGCTATCCGTTTTCAATCGAAAAGCGGCATACTGGTAGTAACCAAAAATTTCGACAAGATCAGTATGGACTTTCCTGCCTGGAAACCAGAACCGCTTGCCGATGTACCGGCCGAACTCGCCACTGCCCTGGGCAACATTGCCATTACCAGCGTACATAAGTACCGCGATTACCTGGTTGAAGTGGCTGATGAAAGCCTGGTTCAATTGTGCCAGCCCGATTTTACCTTACTGAAAAAGCTGGGTCATAAAGTGATCCTCACTGCTAAAGGAAGCAAGGCTGACTTTGTATCGAGGTTTTTTGCACCAACCGTTGGTGTTGATGAAGACCCTGTAACCGGATCGGCTCACTCGCAATTGATCCCTTACTGGGCCGAAAAACTGGGCAAGAAATCATTATACGCCAAGCAACTGTCGAACCGCGGCGGTGAGCTGTGGTGCGAATACCTGGGCGACCGGATAACCATGGCGGGTCAGTGTGTGTTTTTTATGAAAGGGGAGATTGATCTATAAACTAATTAATATTTGTGCTAACAGCTACCGAAAAACGATTTATAAAATACTGGGAAGATCAACGTCAGGGCGGCAGAATAAAATATTCCCTGTTGTATATTATAACAGGATCATTTGTTGCCACCCTGGTTCTTTCCTTTTTAACGCTGATGGTGGGAATTGATCTGCCCAACAACCTGGTGCTGATCGCTATTGGCAGCTTCGCCATAGTTACCATTGCCACCATATTCAGCTGGTGGTACAATGAAAAGAAATTTAAGAAGATCATTCAACGGGAGATCCGCGAAGGAATGAAGCGCGATGAAATGAGAAATGAAGAATGAAAAATGAGGAATTAGAAAGTTGAAAACTATTCTAAAAAACGTTCCCGCTCATCAGCTGTAGGCACGCTGCACGCATCTTTTTTTCCAAACAATTTATAACGGTTGGTTGCAATGAGTTTATACACTCCATCGCGAATAGGCTGGGGTACATATATAAACACGTACAACAATTGCCAGCCACGGCCCAGGTACTTTAATGTGCGTAATACGGCCGTAGAACGGGTATATAACACATTTCCCTCAATAAGCATAAACGAATGAAACTGGTCGGCAGGCAGGTGGTATTTATGTAAATACTCCTGTCCGGTTTTGCCCTGCAACGATCCAAAGAGGAACCGTTTTTTCTTATCTCTTTTTAAAAGGAACTGTACGGTTCCGTTGCACAAATTGCACACTCCATCAAAAAGAATAACGTATTTGTTTTTGCCTGCGGCCATTAAAAATAAAATTAATTAAAAATAAAACCCTCCCGAAGCTTCGGGAGGGTTTTAATATTTTTATCGTACTTCAGTGATTACTGCAGGTTATGGAACACCTTCTGCACGTCTTCGTCCTGTTCAATTTTATCAACCAGTTTCAGTACTTCCTGTGCTGCATCTTCGCCCAATTGTACGGTAGTACCGGGTATCCATTCAACCTCTGAACTGATAGGCGTGAGATTTCTTTCTTCCAGCGCTTTTTGCATGTTGCCAAAATCGTTGAAAGCTACGCGGATCACCAGCACATTTTCACCGTTCTCACCAGTGCCTTCACCCATTTCTTCCAAACCGGCGTCAATCAGTTCCAGCTCCAGGTCGTCCTGGCTAAGGCCTTCGGGTTTCAGTTTAAACACACCCATTTTTTTGAACTGGAAGCTTACGCTGCCGCTGTTACCCAGGGTACCATTTCCTTTATTGAAGATAGCCTTTAAGTTGGCTACAGTGCGTACGTGGTTATCGGTAGCAGTTTCTACCAAAATGGCAACGCCGTTTGGTCCGTATCCTTCGTACAGGATCTCGTCGTAGTTCTCCATTTCCTTGCCAGAGGCACGCTTAATAGCCGCTTCAACGCGGTCTTTAGGCATGTTTACGCTCTTGGCGTTCTGAAAACAACGACGCAGCGCCGGGTTGGTGGCGGGGTCGGGGCCACCGGCTTTTACAGCAATGGCAATTTCCTTTCCAATACGGGTAAATTGTTTGGCCATCCGGTCCCACCGGGCAAACATGGCGTGTTTACGTACTTCAAATATGCGACCCATATATCAATTTATAATTTGTTTTTAGTTTCTGGTTGCCGCGATGGCTTGTGGCTTGAAGCTTACAGCTTTCAGCGGTTTTCCGGGGTGCAAAAATACTGTAATTAAAACAAAACCCTCCCGATGTGGGAGGGTTTGTATATGAGAAATGAAGCTATTTTATTTATAGGCAGTCTTTTTAGCCATTTTGGCTCCGAAGATTACGATATGAGCCACGGCAAACGCTAATGAGAAGTAGAAGATCCCGTTATCACTGGGAATTTCCTCTGGCTTAAGCGTAATCCCTTTCTTAGTAGCCTGTTTAATTGCCTCTGCTGCTTCGTTTAACGTAAGCACATGATGCACAAGGGCAACGATGGCCAACGCAACGGAGAGCACCAATCCTGAAATACCCCCTGTTTTATTAGCCTGAGGTACAGTTTCGGGGCTTTTTGATGATAGGATACTATTGCGTACCCCATAGCTTAGGTATATATCCAAACCAATGATCATCCATACGATCAACCGGATCCAGGTATCGAGTGGTAAAAACACCATCATGAACAAACAGGTGAACACACCCAGGTAAGGCACTAAAGGTACCAGTGGCGTTTTGAAGGCGCGGGGCGCATTCGGCATAGTTTTACGCATAATAACCACGCCAATACAAACCAGAATAAAGGCGAACAGGGTGCCTATACTGGTCATTTCACCTACTACGCGAGCAGGTACAAAGGCGGCAAACAGGCTCACAAAACCCAGGAACAACAAATTGTTTTTGGCCGGTGTGCGGAATTTGGGGTGAACTTCAGAAAACACTTTTGGTAACAACCCGTCTTTACTCATGCTGAAGAATACGCGGCTTTGTCCCATCAACATCACCAGTATCACCGACATATAACCAGCCAGAATGGCCAGTACAATGGCTTTGTTCAACCAGGGATAATCGGCATGTATCACACCAGCTGCATCAGCAGTACCCATGTGGTCAATAGCTACAGCAACAGGCGCAATACCATCCTGACCTCTGAAGGTAGTATAGCTGGTTACACCCGTCATTACGTGTGCGAATAAGATGTACAGCACGGTACAAATGGCCAGCGAACCAAGAATACCCCAGGGCATATCTTTTTTCGGGTTCTTGGCTTCCTGGGCGGCAGTACTCACTGCATCGAACCCAATGTAGGCAAAGAACACAATGGCCGCGGCGCGAATGATACCACTGAAACCAAACTCACCAAATTTGCCGGTATTTTGAGGAATATAATCGTCGTAATTGGCTGAGTTAATGTATTTCCAACCCAGGAAAATAAATATTAATACAACCGTTACTTTCAATGCAACAATGATGGCGTTGATGGTGGCACTTTCCTTGGTGCCTTTTACCAGCAACAGGCTCATCAGTATTACGACAAATACGGCAGGAGCGTTAATGATTCCACCATCCCAGGGACCGGCGGTTAACGCTACCGGCAGTTCGATATTGAAACCATGCAGGAATTTTACCAGGTAGCGGCTCCAACTGATACTCACCGTGGCAGCGCCCACGGCGTATTCAAGCACCAGGTCCCAGCCAATGATCCAGGCTACAAACTCACCCATGGTAGCGTAAGAATAGGTATAAGCACTTCCCGCAACGGGGATCATAGAGGAGAATTCTGCATAACATAAACCGGCAAAGGCGCAACCCAATGCAGCAACAATGAAAGAGATGGTGATGGCAGGACCGGCCTGGTTAGCAGCAGCGCCACCAGTAATGGAGAATAAACCGGCACCAATGATGGCGCCAATACCCAATGCAATGAGAGCCCATACGCCAAGCGTTTTTTTAAGTGTGTGTCCACTGGAATCCTTTGCTTCATTCAATAATGAATCCAACGGTTTTTTAACAAATAGACTCATAAGAGCGCGTTAGAGTTTTTGATGAAAGTATTTCTTTAAATCATGTATAAGGTCGGAAAGATAAGGATTTATTAAAATTACCAGCGAAAAGATATCCAAAATACGCTCCCCCAATGCGGTCAAAAGATAAAATGATCTGACAAATTGGTTTATACATTTAATATTATATTGCACCCTATTACTTTATAACCAAAAACTACATGAAGAAAAACCGGCTCACGCTTTATATTCTGATAGCCATGGCTGCGGGTATTATTGTGGGTTATCTGATGCACGAGGCAGGTACAGGGCATAAAATAAGCTATTCCCCTGCTAAGGATTACACGGGAAAAGACGCTATCACGTTGGTTTTGTCGGGGAAAGAAGTGGTTCAACCCATTGAGGTTGTTAAAGATTCGGCCAGCTATCGTGAAACAAAAGCGGCCCCTGGCACCTGGGTGGTAGTGGCCAATACGAGCGATGTATATGAAATAGATAAACAGTATACACTTAATAAAATTGAAGTTGGGCCCGGGCATGGCACAGCCAGCATAAAAGCTATTCAGTCGTTCAGTGATAATATTAAGTTATTGACTACTATTTTCCTGCGACTGGTTCAAATGATTATAGCGCCATTGGTATTTTGTACACTGGTGGTAGGCATTGCCAAACTGGGTGATCTGAAAACTGTGGGCCGGGTAGGCGGTAAAGCGTTGTTGTGGTTTGTTACGGCTTCCTTAACAAGCTTGCTCATTGGTATGCTGGTTGTAAATCTGTCGAAACCAGGAAGCGCTATTTCGGGTATGGAAGACGCAGCAGGCGCCAAAGACCTGATTGGTAAAACCCAGGAATTTTCTTTGGCCAAATTTGTGGAGCACGTATTCCCGAAAAGCGTAATAGAATCAATGGCTACCAACGAAATACTGCAGATTGTGATCTTCAGTATTTTTTTTGGTGTGGCTATGTCGGCACTGGGCGATATTACCAAACCGGTGGTAAAAGCGTTGGATGCCGTTGCACACGTAATTTTAAAAATGGTGGGCTATGTAATGAATTTTGCTCCCCTGGGGGTGTTTGGCGCCATTGCGGCGGTAATTGCCACCAAAGGCCTGGAAGTGTTCATTTTCTATGGCAAATACCTCCTGTTCTTTTTAATAGGGATTGCTTTATTGTGGATGGTTTTATTGTCGGTAGGCTATTTTATCCTGGGAAAACGGGTGATCGATCTGTTAAAAAGGATTGCTTCACCCATGCTGATCGCCTTTAGTACCACCAGTAGTGAAGCCGTTTTTCCCAAACTCACCGAAGAACTGGAACGCTTTGGCTGCAAGGATAAAATAGTTTCATTCATTTTACCGTTGGGGTACAGTTTCAATCTTGATGGTAGTATGATGTACATGACCTTTGCCAGTTTGGCCATTGCACAGGCTTCAGGTATTCATCTTGACCTGGGAACCCAATTAACGATGTTGCTGGTATTGATGTTAACAAGTAAAGGAATTGCCGGTGTGCCACGCGCTTCGCTGGTGGTTGTAACCGCAACCTGCGCTATGTTTAAAATACCACCGGAGGGTATAGCGTTAATATTGCCGATAGATCATTTTTGCGATATGTTTCGTACCATGACGAATGTAGTAGGAAATGCACTGGCAACAAGTGTGGTTAGCAAATGGGAAGGAGAATTGAAACCCGAACAGATACCGGTTACCGACAACCAGTTACCAGGTATGATCAGCGAGGTTGAAAATTAATTAGCAAGTATAAAAGTTAAGAAAACCGGCGATCCCGCAAGGCGGGATAACCGGCAAACAAAAAATAACCTTTTCATTATTTTTTATGTTAAAACGACTGATATTTTTATTGTTGACTGTGTTGACTGTATCCGCTACCAAAGCGCAGCAACAAATAAGAATTCAATGTACCAATCAGTACGAAACAGTGGTTAATAAAATAACCGTATCAGCTGGGGGACAAACTACCGATTATACTACCGACCCTGCAGGTTTTGCAACCATTGCAGTAAACCCCGCTGAAACTATTACCATTACCAGTCAATTTCATGACCCGCTTACTGTTGCAGCCGGTTCTTTAAAAGACAATGCTGTACTTACCCTGCATAAATCATTTACCTGGAAGGACCTGCTGAACCCCATGTTCTACATTGTGTATGGCGGCTTTTTCCTGTTGTTATTTATAGTATTTGCTGAAACCGGTTTGTTTGTTGGTTTCTTTTTACCGGGCGACAGCTTGTTGTTTGTAGCCGGTATTTACAGCGCCAACCTGGCCAACGACCTGTTTAGAAAAATAGGAATGGGCGGTGTACGCAACGAAGCACTCGATCTTTTTGTATTGATCACATTGATCTCGCTGGCTGGTATACTGGGTAATACCATTGGCTACTGGACGGGTAAAAAGATTGGCCCCACCATGTTTCACTGGCGCGACCGTTTCCTGTTCAAGAAAAAATATTTATACGATGCGCATGAGTTTTATGAAAAGCATGGTGGCGGTGCTATTGTTTTTGCCCGTTTTCTGCCCATCATAAGAACGTTTGCACCTATTGTGGCTGGTATTGTTGACATGGATAAAAAGAAGTTCTCCTACTTCAATATGATAGGTTGTGTTGCCTGGGTTTTTAGTATGATCATTGCCGGCCACTTTCTGCAAAAATGGATCTTTACCCAATTTGACTTTGACCTAAAGAAGCACCTTGAACTTATAGTACTCGGCATTGTTGTTGTAACCACAGCGCCTGTATTAATTAAATTATTATCCGGAAAAAAGAAGGTGTCGCAACCTCCAACTAATTAATCCAATGGAAACGAAAAAAGCATCAGTATTTGGCCTGGCAGTAATTGTAGCTGCGCTGGGCTACTTTGTTGACATTTATGATCTGTTACTCTTTAGCATTATTCGTGTTCCCTCATTAAAAGATTTGAAACTTAGCCCCGAAAGGATCGCCTCAGATGGTTTATTTATTATCAACGTACAAATGGCCGGTCTGCTGATCGGTGGTATTTTATGGGGCATACTGGGCGATAAGAAAGGACGTTTGAAAGTATTGTATGCATCCATCATTTTATATTCACTCGGTAACATTGCCAACGGCTTTGTACATACGGTAGAACAATATGCAGCCGTTCGCTTTTTTACAGGGCTGGGGCTGGCTGGTGAGCTGGGCGCCGGTATTACCCTGATAAGTGAATTATTACCAAAAGAAAAACGCGGTATAGGTACTTCACTGGTAGCTGGTATTGGTTTAACAGGTGCTGTTGTAGCCTTCTTTATAAGCCAAAAATTTAACTGGCGCACCTGTTATTTCATTGGTGGTGGGCTTGGTTTTATGTTGTTGCTATTGCGCGTGGGTGTACTGGAGTCAGATATGTTCCATAATATTCAGCATAGCGAAGTTTCGAAAGGGAATTTCTTTATGCTATTCAGTAAAGGCAAGCGGTTAAGAAAATACCTGTGCAGCATTTTGATCGGGTTGCCCACCTGGTATGTGATTGGCATTCTGGTTAGCTTCTCAAAAGAATTTGGGGAGGAAATGGGGGTTGTGGGAACGGTTATTCCCGGCAAAGCAGTTATGTTTGCGTATGCCGCTATTTCAATCGGTGACATTGCTGTAGGCTTTGTAAGCCAGGCGTTGCGAAGCCGTAAAAAGGCCCTGTATATATTTTATGGAATTACAGCTATCGGTATTATATGGTTCTTTAATTTAAGAGGTCAATCGGTGAATAGTTTGTATGCGGCCAGCGCGTTGTTAGGTTTTGGTACAGGTTTCTGGGCCATTTTTGTTACCATGGCTGCCGAACAATT
>CBIMFG010000116.1:0-8202 GCA_966243125.1 uncultured Niastella sp. | reverse complement strand
TGGGTTTCTTAGTTCGATGTTTCAAGTTCCGAGTTCCAAGTTCCGAGTTTCAAGTTCCGAGTTCCGAGTTTCAAGTTTCAAGTTTCAAGTTTCAAGTTCCAAGTTTCAAGTTCCAGGTTCTTAGTTCTGAGTTCTTTGTTCTATGTTTCGGGGAGGTCCTGAGCGAAGTCGAAGGGTCGATTCAAAAGCGACCGAGCGTAGGCGAGGGCGCTGGATTCCCGATGCACGACCTGTATTCCTTGTTAACTTGTCAACATGTTAACTTGTTAACTCGTCAATGGGTTAACTGGTCAACCCTTCATCAACCCTATCAACCAGAACTTCGTATCTTGCTACCTGAAAATCAATTATTATATTGAGTAGCTCCGTATTGTACGCTGAAGTTATAATTCCACTGGCTTTACCCAAAAACTACACCTGGTCGGTGCCCGAGGCATTGCGCGACCAAATAAAACCTGGCGTGCGGGTGGAGGTGGTATTGGGTAAGAACAAGAAATACGCCGGGGTGGTTAAACGGCTCCATACCGAAAAACCCGAGGCGTTCGAAGTAAAAGACCTCCTCAACATCCTCGATGCCGAACCGGTTATTTTTCAGGAACAATTGAAATTATGGGAATGGATCGCCCGCTACTATATGTGCAGCGAAGGGGAAGTGATGGCGGCCGCCCTGCCTGCCCACTTTAAATTGAGCAGTGAGACGGTGCTGGTGTTCAATGAGGAGTTTGGTGATAATTTTTCAACCCTCGATCATGATGAATACCTGGTAGGGGAAGCGCTGTTGCTGAAAAAAGAATTGAAGATCGGCGAGGTGCAACAGCTCCTCGATTCAAACCGTGTGTATCCCGTTATAAAACGGCTCATCGAAAAAAAAGTATGTATTGTTTGGGAAGCCCTTAAAGAAACCTGGTCGCCCAAAAAGGAAGTATTTGTTTTGCTGAATCATAAATACGACAACGAAGAAGAGTTGTCGGTTTTACTGAGTGACGATAAAAAACTGCAGCGGGCCGAAAAACAACTGGAGCTCTTGCTCAGTTACCTGCACCTGGTAAAAACACAGGGGGAGGTAACCAAACCAGAGTTGCTGAAGAAAAGCGGTGCATCGGATGCGCAGTTAAAAGGACTGGTTGATAAAAACATTTTATGGCTGGAGAAACGGCAGGTTGACCGCCTGCAATACATGCCCCGCAATATTCAAATAGATTTTGATTTAACTCCGGCCCAGCAACGGGCATTTGATGCCATTACGGAACAGCTGGTAAGTAAACCGGTTTGTTTGCTGCATGGCGTTACCGCCAGCGGTAAAACGCAGGTATACGTAAAGATCATTGAGCGGTACATTCGCCAGGGAAAACAGGTGTTGTACCTGTTGCCTGAAATTGCATTGACCTCGCAGGTTATCCGCCGCCTGCAAAAGCATTTTGGCGGGTATATTGGCATTTATCATAGCAAGTTCAACCAAAACGAACGGGTTGAGATCTGGAATAAAGTAAAGTCCGGCGAGTTAAAAGTGGTGCTGGGCGCCCGCTCGTCATTATTTCTGCCGTTTACCGATCTGGGTTTGATAGTGGTAGATGAAGAACATGATACCTCCTATAAACAACAGGACCCTGCGCCGCGGTACCATGCCCGTGATGGCGCTATTTATTATGCTTCCTTATTCAACGCCAATGTATTGCTGGGCAGCGCTACGCCATCGGTTGAAAGTTATTTCAATGCCCAGTCGCAAAAGTATGGACTGGCCGTATTGGGCGAACGTTTTGGCGGCGTGCAGTTACCAGCCATCGACATCATTGATACCAAAAGAATGTTTGGGGAAGATAAGAACAAGATCATTATTACCCCGCCATTAAAAGCCGCCATCGATCAGTCGCTGGAGCAGGGAAAACAGGTGATCCTTTTTCAGAACCGGCGTGGTTATTCGCCCTACCAGGTTTGTCAAACCTGCGGCTGGATCCCGCATTGCAAGTATTGTGACGTTACATTAACCTTTCATAAGAACACCCATAAATTACATTGTCATTATTGCGGTACGGTATACCCGCCGGTACATGCGTGCGAAGCCTGTGGCAGCGATAAATTTGCCCAGCGCAATTTTGGAACCGAGCGTATTGAAGAACAATTGGAAGAAATGTTCCCTAAGGGGCGTGTTGCCCGTATGGATATTGACAGCGTACGGGGTAAAACCGCACACGATAGCCTGATACAACAATTTGAACAGGGCAGGCTCGATATTCTGGTAGGTACGCAAATGGTTGTAAAAGGACTGGATTTTGAAAACGTGAACCTGGTTGGTATTCTGGATGCAGACAGCCTGCTGAGTTTTGCCGATTTCAGGGTGAACGAACGGGCTTTTCAGCTAATGGAGCAGGTGAGTGGCCGGGCTGGACGAAAAGATAAACAGGGCAAGGTTTACATACAGGTGTCCAATACGCAACACCCCGTTTTGTATTATGTGCAGCAACACGATTATGGTTTGTTTTACAATCAGGAAATTGAAGGCCGTAAGGTGTTTTTTTATCCGCCATTTGCCCGGTTGATCATGCTTACGTTACAACATAAGTCGAAAGATGTGGTAGAAGCCGCCGCTCAAATGATGGCCTTTTCATTACAGGGCGATTATGGAAAATTTCTGGTGGGCCCGGCAGAACCGGTGGTGAACCGGGTGCGCAACCAGTACCTGATGGAGTTGCTGATTAAACTACCTAAAGATGGTGAATTAATACAACGCTGTAAGCGTGCTATCCTGGAGCAGATTGCCATTCTCCACAACGATAAAAGATTCAGGAATGTAGTGGTGATCCCTGATGTAGATACCATGTAAAAGCCCCGACTTTCATCGAGGCTTTAATATGCGTATACTAAACTTTAATATTAGCCAGGGAGCGGTCCACCGCCGCCGCCATTATCGCCGCCACCATTATCGTTGGGGCAGGTTAAAAAGCCTTTGTCGGTATTCCCGTTGTCGAAATTTTCATTGATGGCAGCAGCAGTTTCAACTATTTGGTCTGCGCTGAAATCTTTGCTGCAGCCGCCTAATACTTCTTCACCAATAGCCAGAAAATCGGCTACGGAATTTCCTTTGAATGTTCCGCTGGCAATGATCATCTCGCCCAATGCTACAGATGACTGACCGAAACCGGGATCGGCATAATCAAAACCAACTGATAATTTGAGTGCAAGCAGTTGCCCTACCAGCACGTTTTTGAGCGAAGCAGCATCAGTATAGCTGGCTGTTAAAGCAGCGCCTTTTCCACCGGCAGGCAACAGGTTGGTAATGGCCTGGGCCGATGTTAACTTCACATAAAACTTACCGGGATAACATCCTACGGTTACATATTCACCAAATGCTGATTGAAAATTGGCGTGTAAATAAGTACCGGGATTGTTTCCGGCGGGTGAGGCGCCCCAGCCACCCTGGGTGAAGGTTGTTAATTGACCGCAGGAAGAAAGGGTAATAGAAGAGGCTGAAGTTTTTCCTGCACCAGTCAGGTCAGCTTTTTCATTCTTAGACATATCCTTTTGGCAGGCAAAAAGGAATGTGGCTACCATAGCGGTCGCCGAAAAACGGATCAACGCTTTTGTCATAATTCTAATGTTTTACGAAGGGTATATGATTCATGATCCATATTTAAAGCATGTGTAAGTGTATCTACTTAACCGCCTTAAACATTAGATTTCGCCAAAAGTAAGAGCCTTTTTTAAACCCCGCAATCGTAATACTTCGAATGTTAATATGTTTTTTAGCTAATGTGTTGCCGTAATTCCTGTTTAAGCAATCATGGTTTTTATTTCATCGTATTCATACGTGTGCACACCGGCAATTTCCCTGTTGGCGGCAACCACCATTGATTTGGCTACTTCTGCGGCGTGAATGGGTTTGTATTTGCGCCAGGCGCCTATTAATAGAAAAGCCGTAGCTTTTACCGCTACCCGGGCAATGCGTTCGCCCAGGCGAAATTCTTCTCTTTTGCCTAATAGCAGGGACGGGCGAAAAATATGAATGCTTTCAAAGGGAAGCGCGGCCACATCTTCTTCAATACATCCTTTTAACTGCAAATAAAAGTTAGCGGCAACCGGGTGGGCGCCAGCTACCGATACTATTAAAAACTGATTGAAGCCGTGTTGAATGCCCAGGCGGGCAGTAATGATGGGAATATCGTAGTCTACTTTGCGGTATTCTGTTTTATTGCCTTTTACTTTTTTGCGGGTGGTGCCAATACAACAAAAGATCACATCCCCGATATCGATCCTGGCTGCAATGTCTTTTTCATCATTAAAATTAACTACCTGAATGTCGACTTTTGGATGGCTAAGCGTTAGGGGGCTGCGTACCAATAACCTGACTTTAATAAAGTAATCATTTTCTAACAGTTCCTGTACCAGGTGCTTACCAATTAATCCGGTAGCTCCCAGTACAACGGCGGTTTTTCGATGCATAATTTGTTATTTTGCCCTGCTGATGACGCAAATTCAACAAAATATTCCGCTCCGGCAATACAACACACTGGGTATTGACGCAATAGCCAGACACTTTGCCGCCTTTTCTTCGGTTAATGAACTAAGTGAATTGATCGAGAAAAATCCCAATACGGGAATACCGCCGCTGATTGTAGGCGGCGGAAGTAATATGCTGTTTAAAAATGATGTGAACGGATTGGTGCTTAAAAACGATATTCCGGGGTTGACTATCGTAAAAGAAGACGCCGATCATGTTTATATAAAGACCGGGGCAGGGGAGGTTTGGCATAAATTTGTACAATATTGCCTGCAGCACAATTTTGCAGGTGTAGAAAACCTCTCGCTGATACCCGGTTGTGTAGGCGCCAGCCCTATGCAAAATATTGGCGCATATGGCGTGGAGATCAAAGAAGTTTTCTCAGCACTGGAAGCGTTTCATGTTCATGACAAAAGGGTGCAGGTGTTCAACGCCGCTGATTGCGCCTTTGGGTACCGCGAAAGTGTGTTCAAAAGAAAACTCCGCAACCAGTATGTAATATTGAATGTTACTTACCGGCTTAATAAAAAGCCCACCTTCAATACCAGCTATGGCGCTATTGAGCAGGAGCTGGAACGAATGGGGGTACAGGATCTAAGTATACAGGCTGTTTCACAAGCGGTGATCAACATCCGCACTTCCAAACTGCCCGATCCGGCAAAGATTGGCAATGCCGGTAGCTTTTTCAAAAATCCTTCTGTTGATGCTGGATTTTATGAACAGTTGAAAACAGCTTATCCTCACCTGGTTGGTTATGCTAACGCCGATGGCACTGTTAAATTAGCCGCCGGTTGGTTAATTGAACAAAGCGGTTTAAAAGGTTATCGCCGCGGCGATGCCGGCGTGCATGAAAAGCAGGCCCTTGTACTGGTGAACTACGGCCACGCCACTGGTCAGGAAATTTATGACCTGAGCCAATACGTAATGAAAACTGTGCAGGAGAAGTTTGGGGTTGAGTTGGAACGGGAGGTGAATGTGGTGTAGTGGTTACGCTAACGTGCAGTTGGCAATTAGCCGGTACCGGGCGCACAAACAAAAATGTCGAAGCATTCACTTCGACATTTTTGTTTGGATATTCAATATTCAACATTAATTAAAATCATCACTATCTTCCAACTCCTCATCCCCAAACGAAGTGGTGTTGCCCAGCATGGAACCCATCAGGTCTTTGAACTCGATGCGGCTCTCCAGTATTTTTTTACTGATCATGGAAAAGGCGGCCAATCCGTGTAATACAAACTCCATTAACAAGGCGGCGTCTTTTTCATTGGCCTGTTTGAAATACTTTTTCACCAGTGCGTGCAGACCGTCAACTTTATACAGCTGCTGTATTTTGTCTTCGTCTTTTGTATGGAACAACAGGTTCAGTGAATTGCCTTTATCGAACCAGCTTGAAATGGAGCGATAAGGATTTTCCTCGGCTGCCTGTTGGTTGCGCTTTTTCTTAAGCGTTTCGGGATTGGGAAAGTATTGTATGAACTGTGAGCGAATGGCTTTATCAAGCAGGTTCATGGCTACCTGGTAAGGGCCTTCCTGTTCGCCTTCATACACCAGTTCTATTTTACCGGTAATGGATGGGATCAACCCAATCAGATCGCTGATCCATACCTGTGTGTTGTTTTCTTTATTGATCAACGCACGGCGTTCGGCAGAGCTCACGGCATTTTCAAATGCGGAAATGCTTAAGCGGGCGGATACACCGCTTTTTTTGTCAACCAGTTCACTGCTGCGCGCCTCAAATGAGATCTGCTCTATCAGTCGTTTAATGAGGTCGCTCATTTGCACCTTGGCCTGCTGTTCCTTTAAAATATCGGCTTCCTGCTCGGTAATGGTAAGCGCGGTGTCGATGGTTTTAGGATAGTGCGTCAGGATCTGGCTTTCAATACGGTCTTTCAACGGCGTTACAATAGAGCCGCGGTTGGTATAATCTTCCGGATTTGCGGTGAACACAAATAAAATGTCTAACGGCATGCGCAGTTTAAAACCGCGGATCTGTACATCACCTTCTTCCAGAATATTAAACAACGCCACCTGTATACGGGCCTGCAAATCGGGAATTTCGTTGATCACGAAAATGCCGCGATTACTGCGGGGAATAATACCATAATGGATCACGCGCTCATCGGCAAAGCTCAACCGCAAATTGGCCGCTTTAATAGGATCTATGTCGCCAATTAAATCGGCTACGCTTACATCGGGGGTAGCCAGTTTTTCACCATATCGCTCGCTGCGATGTACCCAATGAATAGGGGTGTCGTCGCCATATTGTGCAATCAGGTCCTTAGCGTGAATGGAGATAGGATTCAGCGGATCGTCGTTGATCTCGGTGCCTTCTATCACTGGTATGTATTCATCGAGTAATTCGATCATTTGCCGGGCCATTCGCGTTTTTGCCTGTCCGCGTAAACCAAGGAACAAAATGTTGTGACGCGACAACAACGCTCTTTCTACATCAGGAATAACGGTTTCTTCATAACCTATAATACCGTTAAACGTGCTTTCATGTTTTTGTAATTTTCCTATAAGGTTCTTTCTGATCTCATCTTTTACCGACTTTGGTTGATAGCCACTCTTCTTAAGTTCACCCAGGGTTTTTATTTTTGGTATGCTCATAGTAATAGTTCGTTTCGTAATCTTTCTGAAGTTTAATATACCGTCTTTCTTTTTCCATTTTCAAAATCGCGGAAGATGAATGCACCCAACCGGTCGAGCGAAGCAAAGAAGGCCTTGCCGCTGTTGGTTTCGGTAAATTCCTGTACAAACCGCTGTAAGTAGGGGTCTGTTGCGATCATAAAAGTGGTGATTGGTACTTTTAGTTTTTTGCATTGGGCCGCCAGGTTCAAACAACGGTTGGTAATGCGGCGGTCGAGCCCAAAACTGTTCTTATAATAGCGTTTGCCAATTTTTAAACAGGTTGGTTTACCATCTGTGATCATAAAGATCTGTTTGTTGGGATTTTTGCGGCGGCGCAAAATATCCATCGCCATTTCCAAACCGGCTACGGTATTGGTATGGTAAGGACCTACCTGTAAATAGGGAAGGTCTTTTATTTCAACCGGCCAGGCATCGTTGCCAAACACTACAATATCGAGTGTGTCTTTGGGGTATTTGGTAGTGATGAGTTCGCTCAGCGCCATGGCTACTTTTTTAGCCGGCGTAATACGGTCCTCACCATACAGGATCATCGAATGCGAGATATCGATCATCAGTACGGTGCTGGTTTGTGATTTAAAATCGGTTTCGCGAATGGCCAGGTCATCTTCCTGCATGTTGAAGCTCTCGATGCCGTGGTTGATCTGCGCATTGCGAATGCTGGTGGTAAAGTCAATCTGTTCCAGGGTATCACCAAACTGAAAGGGCCGTGTTTCGGGATTGATCTCGTCGCCGCCACCGGGTTTAAACGTATGGTGATCGCCGGTTTTGGTTTTCTTTAGTTTACCGAAAATTTCTTCCAGCGATTTTTTGCGAATGCCCTGTTCGGTTTTGGAGGTGATCTTGATCTCGCCGCTGATCTGGTTCTCCTGGATGTAACCTTTTTCTTTTAATTCTTCAATAAAATCGCCCATGCCATACTCGTTGTTCGTAAGCTCATATTCTTTATCGAGCTGGTTCATCCAGTCCATTGCTTCACTTACGTCGCCATTGGTATAGGTAAGCAATTGCATAAAAACATCCAGCAATTGCTCAAATTTCGTTTTGCCCTCCTG
>CBIMFG010000115.1:0-8263 GCA_966243125.1 uncultured Niastella sp. | reverse complement strand
ACGGGTTCTTTAAATCACCAAATGGGAATGAAGACTGGATCATATATCATGCAAGAAGTTTACCCAATGGAGGAGATGGCAACAGCCGCAATCCGCGCATCCAAAGATTTACCTGGAATGCAGATGGTACGCCCAATTTTGGCGAACCGGTCCCCATCAACCAACCGTTGAGGCGTCCGGCTGGCGAAACTGTAAGGTTGATCTATCCAAAAACAAACTGGTCAATTGCCGGGTTTAGTTCTGAAGAAAATAACAACAGCCGCCTCGCCATTCGATTAATCGATGATACCCTGTCAACCTACTGGATCACGCGCTATTCCAGTAATCCTACTGACTATCCCAACCATTTTATTACGGTTGATATGGGGGCTGCAGCCAAAGTGAATGGATTTATTATTTCGCAAAAAGCAGGTGATCGTAAAATAAAAGAATTGACAATCCAAACCAGCAATGATAATAACAGCTGGGACAGCCTCGGTGTATTTACGCTTAATAACATTGATCTGTTAAGACAGTATGTTACGCTGCCGCAACAGAAGCAATTCAGGTACTTTAAATTGACTCCCGTATCAGGTTATGATACGCAAAAACAACCCGGGTTGGCAGAAGTATCGGCCTTCCGGTTTAAAAATTAATGCGCATGTATAAAAAGGTATTTACATTTTTGTTGTTGCTTCCTTTTCAGTTGTTGCTGGCTCAGGAAAGCAGCCTCACTAAATTCCCCAAAGGGTCAACACCACAAGAAGTAGGTAAATTAATAGCGCACCGTTTTATAAATGCCAAACATGCCCTGCATGCCGGTAAATGGATCAGCTATCCCGAAACATTTTATTGGAATGGTTCGTTGAAGTATGCTGCATTGACCAACGATACAAAACTGTTGGATTCACTGGAGCAAAAATTTCAACCTTTGTTCACCACTGAAAGTGCGTTGTTGCCTATTAAAAACCATGTGGACCTGAACATGTTTGGCAGCTTGCCACTAAACCTTTATCAGATAACCAACGATAAGAAATACCTGGAACTGGGACTGCCTTATGCTGATACCCAGTGGGAAGTTCCTGAAAACGGCACGCCCGAACAAAAGGCCTGGGCCGAAAAAGGCTACTCCTGGCAAACCCGGCTTTGGATAGATGATATGTATATGATCACCATCGTTCAATCGCAGGCCTATAAAGTAACCCGAGATGTAAAATATATTGACCGCGCAGCCAAAGAAATGGTGTTATATTTAGAGGAGTTGCAACGGCCGAATGGCCTGTTTTATCATGCGCCTGATGTGCCGTTTTACTGGGGACGCGGTAATGGCTGGATGGCCGCCGGCATGACAGAGTTGCTGCGCAATTTACCAAAGAACAATCAGTACCGCGCCCGCATTATGCAAGGCTACCAAACGATGATGAAAAGTTTAAAAGATTTTCAAACCCCGGGTGGTATGTGGAACCAGTTGATTGACGAAAAAGACGCCTGGGCAGAAACTTCCGGTACCGCCATGTTCACGTATGCCATGATCACCGGCGTAAAACAAAAATGGCTCGATGCTAAGGAATATGCATCCGTAGCCCACAAGGCCTGGCTGGCGATGATCCCGTATATCGACGACAAAGGCGCCGTTTCTGAAGTGTGTGTGGGCACCAATAAAAAGAACGATAAACAATATTATTACGACCGGCCGCGCAGCAAAGGCGATTATCACGGACAAGCGCCTTACCTGTGGTGCGTAGCGGCGTTGCTTGAAAAGTAAAAACTAACGATGCAGAAAATTGTTTTATTTATTTTTTGTTTCCTGCTTGGCCAGTTGTATGCCCAGGATGCCGGTACTTATACCAATCCGTTGAATGTGCAGTTTGGTGATCCATATATTTTACGCACAAGCAGTGGTGCATATTACATGTATGGAACCGGCAACGGAGCTGAGAATGGCTTTGTGGCTTATTCATCTCCCGACCTGATAAACTGGAAGCGTGAAGGCCAGGTGTATTATGGAAATAATAAAAACGGCTGGGGCGAAAATTCTTACTGGGCGCCCGAAGTATATGAGCGAAACGGAAAGTATTACCTGTTCTACAGCGCACAATGGAAAGTGAATCCTAACAAAGAACTGGAGAATTTTAAAATAGGCGTGGCCGTTGCTGATAAACCAACCGGACCGTTTGTTGATGTGCAGGATAAACCGGTGTTTGATCCTGGTTATCCCATCATAGATGCCAATGTACTGTTTGCCGATAATGGTAAAACCTATTTGTATTATTCAAGGTGTTGTTACAAACATGCTGTAGAAAGTGAAGTAGCAACATGGGCTAAAAATAAGGGTTGGTTTAATGAAGTAGAAGAAAGCTGGGTGTACGGCGTGGAAATGAAACCCGATTTTAGCGGGGTTATTGGTGAACCGGTATTGTTATTGCGCCCGCCGGTAAAAATGAACGATCCCCAGGCTGAATGGGAAAGCCGCTCAGTTACTTCAAAAGAAGTGAACCGCCGCTGGACAGAAGGCTCTACCATTTTCAAAAAAGGCGATACGTATTACCTCATGTACTCGGCCAATTATTTTGGTGGAAAGAATTATGCCGTGGGTTATGCTACTGCTAAAAGCCCACTCGGGCCATTTACAAAAGCGGCTAATAACCCCGTGTTACAAAAAAATACGGAAACAGGCGGTATTGTTACCGGCACCGGCCACAACAGTATTACCTATGCTCCCGATGGCAAAACCATGTTGTGTGTATACCATGGCCGTACCAGTAAAACAGGTGATGAACGGGTAGTGTTTATTGATAAAATGCAAGTGAAGGATGGCGTATTAACCGTTGATGGACCTACCACCGGTAAACAGCAATTAACTAATACAAACAATCCGTTACTGGCAGACCCCACCTTGTTTTACAATGAAGGCAAGTACTATTTATATGGAACCGTTGGCCGTAATTCAGACAGCGGCTTCAAGGCCTATAGCTCCGTTGATAAAATAACCTGGAAAGAGGAGGGCTATGTATTGCGCAAAGGCGAAAGCTATGGGACAAAAGGTTTTTGGGCGCCGCAACTCTTTACATACCAGGGAAAGTTCTATATGGCTTATACCGCCAATGAACATATTGCTATAGCCAGTGGCGATGGTCCGTTGGGGCCGTTCACGCAGAAAGATCAAAAGCCATTGGCTGCGCCGGTAAGAATGATTGATCCTTACATTTATTTTGATGCCTCAGGAAAGATTTATTTATACCATGTACGCCTGCAGGAAGGTAACCGCATTTTTGTAGCGGAGCTGACTAAAGACCTTTCAACTATTGATACCACTACCTTAAAAGAATGCATCAGCGCCTCGCTGCCCTGGGAGGATACGCAAAATGTGCGATGGAAAGTGACCGAAGGCCCTACGGTGATTAAGCACAATGGAGTGTATTATATGATCTATTCCGCCAATGATTTTCGCAATCCCGATTATGCTATAGGTTTTGCAACGGCTAAAAGCCCTGCAGGTCCGTGGGTTAAAAGCCCCGACGGGCCTATTATTTCCCGGAAGAACATTGGTATCAATGGAACAGGACATGGCGATGTATTGATAGATGCCAACGGAAAGATCATATACGTGTTTCATGTGCATTCAACTGATACCCAGGTAGCGCCAAGAAAAACAGCCATTGTCGACCTTCAATTTAAGGGAACTAAATTAACTGCCCTTCCAAACACTTTCAGGCTTTTAAACGAGTGATGGTATATTTTGGAATGAATCGACAAGAGATTGAACAGAACATCCGCGGGATGTTCTTTTTTTTTACAGTAAGGAATTTGTAAAAGTTCAAACGATTGCGTTCAAACCAAAACGATTGACCATCATGGAAAAACATTTGAAAATAATCAGGCGGGCCAATGCCTTTTTATTGTTTACATTTTTGCTGCTGCTTTCATTTGCTGCCTACACACAGGATAAAACTGTTACCGGAAAAGTTACCGACTCATTGGGTAATGGATTGCCGGATGTTACCATTGCCGTTAAGGGAACAGCCACAAGCGTTAAAACCGATGCCAAAGGCGCCTTTAGTATACCAATGAGCAAGGGTTCTATTTTAAAGATCTCGCACATCAGTTACATGGCTCAGGAAGTTAAAGTAGATGGAAACACTCCCGTGACCATTACCTTACAACCCGCAGCTTCCACGTATGACGATGTGGTGGTGATAGGTTACGGTACCATGAAGAAGAAAGACCTTACCGGGTCTATTATTCAGGTGAAGCCCGATAGATTGGCCAATGAAAATCCCAAAACGGTGCAGGACATCCTGCGTGGTACACCTGGGTTGCGGGTGGGCTATGATCCTTCTGCCAAGGGTGGCGGTAATTTAGAAATTCGTGGCCGCCGTTCTGTGTATGATGATGGCGGGCACAACAACCCTCTGATCATTCTGGATGGGATGATCTTTTATGGAGAATTGTCTGAGATAAATCCAGATGATATTGAACAGATAGATGTGCTGAAAGATGCATCTGCTGCGGCGGTGTATGGCGCCAAAGCTGCCAGTGGTGTAATTCTTATTGCTACAAAAAAGGGTAAGCCCGGTAAACCTGTTGTGGCGGCCACTATGAATATTGGCGCTACAGAAATAAGTAATTACCGCAAAAGATTTACGCCCGAGGCTTATTTACAACACCGGCAGGATTGGTATACAAAGAACACCTATGGTGTAAATAATCAAACTGGTAATTACGAAGCGTATCAAAGCGGCGTATATGCCAGCAAACCCGGGTTCTTTATGCGGCCAGATCAATTGTCAGACAATGTTTCGCTTGATCAATGGCGCGGTTATACGGTCAATTCAGCAAACGAATCTGATCAAAGCATTTGGGCCCGGCGATTAGGATTTACCGGCAACGCCTTGCAGAATTTGCTGGATGGAAAAACGGTGAACTGGGCCGATCACACGTTGCGGACTGGTATTAATTCTGACTACAACGCCAGTGTAAGTGGGTCTGGCGACAGGGTCAACTACTATTTTTCAATGGGGTATTTGAAGAACCAGGGTGGCATCGTCAGCGATAACTACCGGGCTGTTCGCTCCAATTTGAAAGTAGATGCCAAGGTTACCAAATGGTTTGAATTAGGCGCCAATGTAAATTTTCAGGACCGCTCTGATGGTAACATTGATATTGATACCAGCCAGATGTTACGGAACAGCCCCTATGCAGATTATGACGATGGCTTTGGTAATCCCGTGCAATATCCGCTGAGTTCTGAATACAGCCAGCGCGGTTATAATTACGATTTCCAGAAACAATACCTCGAACTTCAAAGAGGGTTTACGATCCTGAACACCATTGTGAATGGAAAAATAAAACTGCCTTTCAATATAACTTACTCTTTCAATGCTTCGCCACGCTATGAATTCTTCGAGGACCGTTATTTTATGTCGGCACAACTCCCGGGCTCCGATCCAAAAACACGTGGTACCAACCGGGAGCAAAGTAAACGATTCGACTGGTCGCTGAATAATACCATTACCTGGGATCAATACTTCGCGCATAAGCACCACGTAATGGTGACGCTTGTGCAGGAAGCGGAGGACCGCAAATACTGGCAGGATAAAATTCAGGCCCGTCTTATTCTTCCCTCTGATGCGTTGGGATTCCATAATACAAAAAACGGTAGTAAAGAAAACAGTACTTACTCAAGTACCGATACCCACCAGTCTGCCGATGCCTTGCTGGCACGACTGTTTTATTCTTTCGACAACCGCTATATGCTTACTACTTCCATCCGCCGCGATGGGTACTCTGCATTCGGCACCTCCAATCCGTACGCCGTATTTCCTTCGCTGGCATTGGCCTGGACGTTTACCAACGAAAAGTTTTTCAGATGGAATAATGTGATGAGTAATGGTAAACTGCGCCTCAGCTACGGTAAAAATGGTAACCGCTCGTTGAAGGATCCTTATGTAGGACTTTCAAACCTTTCTGAAGGAGCTGGTAAAATGCAGGGGTATTTGAACGCTGCCGGACAGTTGCTTTTATACCGGTATTTATATGCAGACAGATTAGCCAATCCAAACCTGCAATGGGAAAAAACCACTGCCTGGAATGTTGGTCTCGATTTTGGTTTCCTCAAAGATCGTATAACCGGTAGTGTAGAATATTATACCATGCAAACGCATGATATGATCATGAATCAGCTGCTGCCCAGTTTTACCGGATTCGCTTCCATTACAACCAACCTGGGGCAGGTTAACAACGATGGGGTTGAACTGGCTTTGAACACGGTGAATATCCGCAATCCAAAATTTCAATGGAACACCACCTTCGGCTTATCATACAATAGAAACAGGATCGTGCATTTGTACTACGACCGTACAGATGTGGTGGATGCAAACGGAAACATAATAAGCTCAAAAGAAAACGACGATATAACCAACAAGTGGTTTATTGGAAAATCCATCGGTGCTATCTGGGATTACCGGGTTACCGGCATCTGGCAGGCTAATGAAGCTGCTGAAGCGGCAGAATATGGCCAGGCGCCCGGCGACCCCAAGGTAGCGAACACCTATACAGATGACGATGTGAAAAATGCCAATGGCACCGTTACACATACCTATAATGACAAAGACAAGCAGTTTTTAGGACAATCCTCGCCGCCCTGGCATTGGTCGTTACGCAATGAGTTTGTATTATGGAACGACCTGAGTGTTTCTTTCAACCTTTACTCCTACCTGGGACATAAAAGTTTACTCGATGAGTATTTGAATACCGATGATGTGGGTGGCCGCATGACTTACGGTTTACAGAACGTGCCGGCAAAAGAATACTGGACGCCTGAACACCCCACCAACAAATACGGACGTATTGAAGCCAAAGGTCCTACCGGTGCAGCAGGTGCGCAAATGTTGTACAATCGTTCATTTGTTCGCCTCGACAACTTTTCAGTTGGCTATAGCCTGCCAAAAAAATGGACTTCCAGGATCACGGTAAACCGGGTAAAAGTGTTTGGTACTGTACGTACTGTTCGTACGTGGAGTTCGAGCAACTGGACATACGGTGATCCTGAAACAGGTAACTGGGCATCGCGGGTATATAACCTGGGACTGAATTTAATTTTCTAATCTATTAGCGGGAAAAATATGCAAGCAAAAAATATAAAACTAAAGCGCGTATTTAGTTGCCTCACCTTATTTATTGTTGGTGTAATATGTTTAAGCGGTTGCACCAAGAAATTTTTAAAACCAGATCCCCTGTCGTTTTATGAGCCTGAAACTACGTTCAGCTCCGAAGCCGGACTGATCTCTGCAATGGCGTTGTGCGACCGGCACCTGAAATCATACTGGGCTACCGATAACAGCGAAATGCTTACGCTGGGAACAGAGTATATTTTTTCTGAGTTAATGGTGGCCAGCGCCACCGATAAACGCAGCATGCTATGCGATGTAGCCGGTATGCTTACACCTACCAGCGAAACGGTTTATCAGAATCTCGACAGAACAAACAGCATCTGGTATTTATGGGAAGAAACCTATAAGGCCATCATGTATGCCAATACCATTATAAAATATGCCGATAACGTAACAACGATTGACCAGGCAGCAAAGAACGTGTATAAAGGCCGGGCCTATTTTCACCGGGCATTTCGCTATATGGCCCTGGTTTTCGAATTTGGCGACATACCACTGGTAACCACCATCGTGGAATCGCCCAAACAGGACTACCGCAGTACGAAGAAGGAGGCTATTCTGCAAATGATCACAAAGGATATGGAGCAGGCGGTAGAATGGGTGCCCGATCAAAAAGATATGACGGCTATAGGCCTGGTAAATAAAGGCGCCTGCCGCATGTTGCTGGCCAAATGTTACCTGGCCATAGGGGAGTATGCCAAAGCAAAAGAGCAAACAGATATCCTGATCAACCAGTCGGGTTATTCGCTCATGCAAAACAACTTTGGCACCTTTAACGATGGGGGCGAACCGCTCACCTGGCCTATTACCCGCAATGTGATCTGGGACCTGCACCGGCCGGAAAATAAACTCATTGCTGCCAACAAGGAAGTGATTATGGGTATGCCCAACCGCGGATCAGATCAGGAGTCGTTTGTTCAAATGCTTACCATGCGCATTCTGTATCCTTTTGTTTTTGACACCAGAATTCAAACAAAAGATGGCAAACAGGCCTTGTTGAATATAAGACGTAATGATCCGAATTATAATTCGAAGTACGACTATATGCGGGCGTTCGGGCGTGGTATAGCCACCTTTAGAACCACTAAATTTTCCACCAAAGCAATGTGGAA
>CBIMFG010000114.1:0-8303 GCA_966243125.1 uncultured Niastella sp. | reverse complement strand
TGGTGCGGGCCTTTGGCTGGGCATTCCTTTGAACAAGATCACTACGTCTGTACAAAAAGGCATTGGCGATACGCTGGGTTCGCTGGTGGTGATCATTGGCCTGGGCGCTATGCTGGGAAAACTGGTGGCTGAAAGCGGGGCGGCCCAAAAGATCACCCAGGTGCTCATGCGCATTTTTGGCGAAAAACACCTGCAATGGGCTTTAATGGTAACTGGTTTTGTGGTGGGCATTCCCCTGTATTACAATGTGGGTTTTGTGTTAATGGTGCCGCTGATCTTTTCGGTAGTATATCAATACAAATTGCCGGCTGTATATATTGGCCTGCCTATGCTGGCCGCCTTATCGGTAACCCATGGCTTTTTACCACCCCACCCCTCGCCTACGGCGCTGGTAACGCAACTGAAAGCCAATATGGGGCTAACCTTGTTGTATGGTATTATGCTGGCAATACCTGCCATCATTGTGGCGGGTCCGCTTTTTTCAAAAACCCTGAAGAATATTCGCAGTGAGCCGCTGCAAACGTTTCAACCCAAAATGATTGCGCCTGAGCAGTTACCACATTCGGGTAATAGCTTTTTAACTGCTTTGTTACCCGTTATCCTGCTGACTATTACAACTATCCTTCCATTGGTTACCCCGTTAGAGGGTCTATCAAAACAACTGAATGATTTTATCAGCGACCCGGTGATCGTAATGCTGTTGTCGTTACTGGTGGCCACCTTTACGCTGGGCATTCACACCGGCCGGTCAATAAAAAACATCATGGATATTTATGGCGATGCCATCAAAGATGTAGCGCTGATCTTACTGGTGGTAGCTGGTGCGGGCGTGTTAAAACAGGTATTTACCGATAGCGGCGTTAGCACTACCATTGCTGAAAGTATAAAAAACTGGCCCATGCACCCGCTCTTACTGGGTTGGCTGATTGCCGCTGTTATTCGCATTTGTGTGGGCTCGGCTACTGTGGCCGGACTTACGGCTGCGGGCATTATTGGGCCAATTATTCCACAAATGCAGGTTAATGCCAACCTCATGGTGCTGTCAATAGGGGCTGGTAGTTTATTTTTCTCGCATGTAAATGATTCCGGCTTTTGGATGTATAAAGAATATTTTAACCTCAGCATTCGCGATACCATCCGCTCGTGGTCAATGATGGAAACTATTGTTTCTATTTTGGGGCTGCTTGGAGTTTTGCTCATGGATATTTTTGTATAGCCAGCGAACCTGCTAAAGTCATTACCTTTGGTTGCATGGAAAATAACTGGTATCTGATCGAAGATATTGACAAGCTGGACACCCCTGCGCTGGTAATATTTCCTGAACGGGTAAAAGCAAACATCAATACCCTGAAGGCCATGATCGATGACCCGCAACGGCTGCGCCCGCATGCAAAAACCCACAAAACAAAAGAAGCCACGCAACTGATGCTGGCGGCGGGCATCACCAAATTCAAATGCGCTACCATTGCTGAGGCCGAAATGCTGGGCCTGTGCGGTGCGCCTGACGTGGTACTGGCCTATCAGCCCATTGGTCCCAAGTTGGAACGCTTTCTTAAAATAACGCAACAATATCCCAATACGCATTACTCCTGCCTGGTTGATAATATTCCCAGCGCTGAAGCCATTGCCAACGCTTTTACGGCCGCAGGCGCCACCATTTCTGTATACATAGATCTGAATATTGGGCAGAACCGCACGGGCATAACGCCGGGAGAAAAAGCTATTGAACTATATCAATACTGTGCGCAAACAAAAGGTTTGTCAATTGCCGGGTTGCATGCTTACGACGGACATACCCGTGGCACGCTGGAAGCACGCACTGCACAAAGTAATGAAGCCTATGCCCAAGTAGAAGATATGTTGCAGGCCTTGAAATCTACCGGCTATTCCAATGTAAAAGTAATTGCGGGTGGCTCGCCCAGTTTTCCCATTCACGCCAAACGGGGTGAAGTGGAATGCAGTCCGGGTACGTTTATTTTCTGGGACAAAAGCTACCAGGACCAATGTACCGAACAACCTTTTCAAATTGCCGCCATGGTGGTAACCCGCGTGGTTTCGTTGCCTAATGCTACCAATATTTGTGTTGACCTGGGTCATAAATCCATTGCTGCAGAAAATGAGCTTGCCAAACGGGTTTTCTTTATAAATGCACCGGAGTTAAAAGCCGTTTCACATAGTGAAGAACACCTGGTTTTACATGCCGGTGAAGGCCATTCTTATAAACCCGGTGATGTGTTGTATGGCATTCCTATTCATGTTTGTCCTACTGTTGCGCTGCATGAACGTGGGTATACTGTTGAGAATGGAAAGATAGTTGGGGAATGGAAAATTATTGCACGGGACAGGAAGATTAGTTTATAGAGTTCTATGTTCTTTGTTCTTAGTTCTTAGTTCTTAGTGCTCTGTCGCAGTAGCTGCGCAGCGGTGTATTTGCTTTCGGCTTTAGGCTTATAGCTTTAAGCTGTATTATACGATTGACATTTCAATAAAAGATACTACGATGATAAAAGTAGGCCTCGTTGGTTTTGGAATATCGGCAAAAGTATTTCATGCTCCTTTTATTACTACCAATAACAACTATCAACTGGTTAGTGTGGTTGAACGGAATAAACAGGAATCGAAGGAATTGTATCCATTTGTGCAGGTGGTAAAAACGTTTGAAGAACTGTTGCAAAATGAGGAGATAGACCTGGTGGTGATCACCACGCCTAATGAAACACATTTCCCTTATGCCAAGGCTGCCCTGGAAGCGGGTAAACATGTGGTGCTGGAAAAACCTGTTACCAATACCTCCAAAGAGGCGTTGGAATTATTAGCCATCGCCAATAGCAATAGTGTAAAGCTGAGTGTTTACCAGAACCGCCGTTATGTAAGTGATTTCTTCACCATAAAAGAGGTCCTCGATAAACAACTGCTGGGCGAGGTGCACACTTTTGAAGGACATTACGATCGCTATCGGGCAGAGGCACGGCCACAAGCCTGGCGCGAACATGTGCTACCGGGCAGTGGTATTTTGTTTGATCTGGGCCCGCACCTGTTGGACCAGGTATTGTATTTATTCGGTATACCTAATTCCATAACATCCGAAATTCGTATGCAACGCCCCCATGCCAAATTAGATTATTACTTTGACCTGAGGCTGTACTATGGCTTTTTAAAAGTGATATTGCAAGCCGGCATGCTGGTGCGTGAACCCGGACCGCGTTATTTGATCCATGGCACCAAAGGTTCATTTGTAAAATGGGGCGAAGACCCACAGGAAGCCCTGCTGCGTGCGGGCGCATTGCCTGTAGGAAATGATTGGGGTAAAGAAAACGAGGAGATCTATGGCATGTTGCATACCGAATTGAACGGGCAACTCATTAGCCAACGCTAGCCTTCGCATAAAGGCTATTATGAGTCGTATTTACACAATTTGTATGATAGCCTGGTGAACGATAAACCGGTGCGGGAAAGAATTGAACATGGTTATAATACCATCCGGTTGATTGAACTGGCGTTTGAAAGTGCGCGGCAACAATGTACTGTTCCGTGTACGGAATTGTTGGCGGTTGGATATAGGTAGTGATTATTCAAACTTAAGCGGCGGGCCAACTATTTCCATACCATGAATGCGGTATAACCGTTCAAAATCGCGCAGGGTACCATCGGGTAGCTGGCTGGCCTGTTGAAAAAATTCATCCATAGTACCGGACGGTTGGTACACCACCAACATTCGGCCATTGGCATCGCCTACTTTAGCAAATGTGTGGGGAACCTGGCGGGGTGCAAACACAGAATCACCTGCTTTGGCGTTAAAGATATCGTCCCCGATTTTGAAAATGAACTCGCCCTCTAAAATGTAAAACCATTCATCCTGCGTGTAGTGAAAATGATAGGGCGGCCCGCCTTTAGTCATTTAGGTAGTATCATACACACATAACCCTTCCCCACTGTCTCTTGCTGATACTTTACATTCAAAACTGCCACCCAAAAATGTGATTGTTTCATTGAAGCGATCCTGACCGGCAACAACTTTAAAGCCGTGCGTAGCTTTGGTTTCCATGACTTTTTGGTTAAAAGGGTTGTATAGTAAGATACTAAAATTACGCCACACTATAAAAAATGAGCGCCCCGGTAAGCCGGAGCGCTCATCAATCATTTGAAAACAAAATTAATTACCTGCTATTGTCAGATCGTTGATCTCGTACTTTACCGTAGGCGGCGCATCGTACATCATGCAGGTTATACATTCACTCGCTTTTGCCGGACTGATCTTAAATTTAACAGTAGCGCCTGCTTTTATACCCGCTGGTAATTTGCAGGGGTTGCTGGCATTAAATACATTATCGTATTGAGCGTTGTTGTTCGATTGGTCCTTCCAGCCATCTTCACCAATTTTATCATTGTTCAACACCTGTACAATATAGCTGGCGCAGGAAATTCTGATCACCTTGCCCTGTAAATATTCATCGGCTTTATGGCCTTTGTTGCACTTTGATGATAAGGCCGGCATAGCTGCCAATGCAAAAAATATTAATAACTTCATATCGGTTTCCTTTTAGTAATTGTATTGACTTGTGATACAAGCACATCGTTGCATAACAGGCTGTTAAAATCTAGATGCCTGCAATTAACAAATTGCAGCCCCTGATGTCGCTGGCATCAATACGGCCCAGCACTTCAAAACTTCCATCGGGAGTTACGGTACCAACATCGTCGGTGGCAATAAAAGAACAGGAATATAAATTGGCAAGGTCAATGATATTGATGACCCCGCTGCCGGCTACCCGAACATCAAGCGGGTCATCATCCTGCCGCACCAGTACTTTCATCCAGGGCGGACAATCGAACAAGCCATGTCCGTATGAATAAGCCTGTGAGAGCAGTTCGGTCATCCCATATTCTGAATGGATCAGCGGCGTTTTAAAGGCGGTACTCAGGACGCTGTGTACTTCTTCGCGGGTCATTTCGCGGCGGCGCCCCTTCATACCTCCGGTTTCCATAATTACGGTATGTTGCAATGGCATGGGGTATTGCTCTGCAAAATCAAGCAGGCCAAAGGTAACGCCGATTAATAAGGTCTTTTGTCCCTTTTTTTCCAGCTCCTGTAATACGGCGGCCAGCTTTTTATGTTCATATAAATAAAAACCGCTTTGCGCATGGCCACTCAACCTGATCATATCATTCACCATAACCACCAGCGACGAGTGCTGGCGTTCGAGATAGGCCGGTAACAGCCCAATCACACACCAATCCTGCACGGGGCCGTAAAACTGCTCCCAGGCCTGTAAAAAGCTGCGGCGGTAAATACCCAGGTCTTTTACATAATGGCGGCTATTGATGGTTTGGGTGGTGCCACTGCTCTCAAAAACGGCTTCCGGCTCAAAAACGGTGGTCTTTATATCGGCCGTTTTAAAGAACCGGATGGGCAAAAAGGGGATCTGATCAATGGATCGTACGTTTGACCCAACTATCGACAGCGCATTTACGTAATGCTGATAAATAGCATTATTATTGTACTGAAATTGGAACACTTCGAGCGCCAATTGTTCAAAATCAACTGGTTCAAGGGTGAAAATTTTATCTTCTATTTCACAAATCATAAATTTTTTGCAGACTTTAGGCTTTAAATTTGTCACGACAATAACAACATATGCAAAAGCTTGTTTTATATAGCATCTTTAGTTTGTCCTTTGCCTTAATATTGGTTGTTGCCTGCAGCAAAGATAAGTTTCAGACCAAGCCCTCCATCGAAATAAAATCAATTAGTCCAAACCCGCTGCCCAAGAACGCCGATCTGATCATTGATCTGGAGTATACCGATAAGGAGGGAGACCTTGCCACTGATTCAGCCATCTATATAAGAAAAATACGCATCAACCAGAAGCCCGTGGGCCAAACCGTTCGCGACAGCTTTTGGCTGCCCTTACCCGGTGATGTACCTAAAAAAACAAAAGGCTCCATACGGCTTACGCTTGGCTGGGAAAACTATGCTAAATCTGCTGTAAACCCAGGCAACCCACCTGCACCCGATTCTTTGATCTTCAGGATCAGTATGCGGGATGCCGGCAAAAACGCAAGTGATACCGTAGAAAGTGGGCTGGTTGTTGTTGAGCAATAATTTGTACATACTAAATAAAACAGCTTTTTTTCATTAGCCGATCTGAGTTAAGGCATGTTGAAATATTTATTCGATCTGCTCCTGTTCACCAGTTTATTTATTGCCGGTTGTGCTTTGGTGATGGTAATTCAAACCAATCAATTACTCCATCTGCAATACAACCATCTTGCGTATCTGGTATTTGTATTTTTTTCTACTCTTTGCAGTTATAATTTCCATTGGTATTTGAGCGGCGATGCCACCAGTGAAAATGCCCGCATTCGCTGGACGCAGCATCATAAAATATTACACCTGGTGCTTATTGCTATTGGCATGCTGGTTTCCGTGTGGTACTTCTTTCAATTTATTGAACACTGGATCTGGCTGGCAGGCGCGGTATTTTTAACCTTCCTGTATTCGGCCCCTAAATTACAATATGGCCCTTTTGCCTGGCTTAGTAAAATAGCCGTGGGCAAAACCCTGTTTCTTGCCTTTGTATGGATGTATGTAACCACTTTTTTGCCCATTGCCATTGACGACCATCACTGGAATATGGCCGCGGTATTGTTTTGCACCAGCCGTTTTATGCTCATTTATGCCATCTGCATCATTTTCGATTACCGCGACCGGGATTATGATAAACTATCGGGCATTCGAAGTATGGTCACTTATTTTAACGAGCGGGGCATTAACAACCTGTTTGCCCTGTCGCTGCTGGGGTTTGCAGCCAGTACAATAGCGCTGTATTTTTATGAACTTTCTATCCTTACTATTGTTCTGTTACTTATTCCCGGCGTTATAACAGCCGTGCTGTACCCGGTAGCCAAAAAGAATTTCAGCGACTACCTGTATTATTTTGTACTGGACGGATTGATGATGTTTTCATCGTTATTAACGATATTCATCCCAAATAAGTAGTTTTGCGCCTATTAAATCAGGATTTTATCTTTTAAACAGTAATTATGGCTAAAAGTAAAACGACCGCTTCTGCTGGTGGCTACACCATGACCGACAAGGCATTTACCTTTCTCAAAAAATATATAAACAACCCCTCCCCTGTTGGCTTTGAAAGCAGCGGACAGAAATTATGGTTAGACTATATTTCTCCGCTGGTTGATACCACTTTTGTTGACCCATATGGTACCGCAGTGGGCATTATTAATCCCAAAGCAGAGTTTAAAGTAGTGATTGAGGCCCATGCCGATGAGATCAGCTGGTTTGTAAACTACGTTACACCTGAAGGTTTGATCTACCTGAAACGCAATGGCGGTGTTGACCATGTGATAGCACCCGGACAACGCGTATTTATTCATGGCAAGAAAGGACCGGTAAAAGCTGTTTTTGGCTGGCCGGCTATTCATACCCGCTTGCATAACCCTGATCAAAAAGACCCTTCGCCCAAAGTGGAGAACCTGTTTCTTGACAGTGGCGCCCGCAATAAAAAAGAAGTAGAGGAGCTGGGTATTCATATTGGCGCTGTAGTTACCTACCAGGATGGTTTTGATGAGCTGGCCAATGATTATTACATCGGTCGCGCGTTTGATAACCGCGTAGGTGGTTTTATGATCGCAGAAGTAGCCCGTTTACTGAAAGAAAATAAAAAGCAAATACCGTACGGTTTATATGTAGTGAA
Source organism: uncultured Niastella sp. (assembly GCA_966243125.1). GTDB lineage: Bacteria > Bacteroidota > Bacteroidia > Chitinophagales > Chitinophagaceae > Niastella. The sequence continues at coordinate 588 of CBIMFG010000114.1, read as the reverse complement.
TGCCGTACAGGAAGAAATTGGCTTACGTGGCGCAGAAATGATAGCCCGTCGCATAAAACCCAATGTGGCTATTATTACCGACGTTACGCACGATACCTATACGCCTATGATCAACAAGATCATAGAAGGTGATGTAGCCTGCGGAAAGGGCCCATCCCTGGCTTATGGCCCGGCAGTACACAACAAACTGCTGAACCTGGTACAGGATGTGGCGGAGAAGAACAGCATTCCGGTTCAGTTGCGCACCGTATCACGCAGCACCGGTACCGATACCGATTCATTTGCCTATGCCAATGACGGTTGCCCATCGGTACTGATCTCAATCCCGCTGCGCTATATGCACACCACGGTTGAAATGCTGCACAAAAGCGATATTGAACAAACCATTCGCTTAATGTATGAGACGGTGTTAACGCTTACGCCTAAGACCAACTTAAGCTATCTGTAAATAAATGGTGCTATGCGCTCAGGCAAACTTTTGCCTGAGCCATTTGGCGCCAAAGAAGATACAAATCACCAGGAAGGCGGCCATTAAAAAAGTACTTATTATTCTAAGGTTAAACTGCGATCGCCCGGTTCCGGTATTAT
>CBIMFG010000113.1:0-8352 GCA_966243125.1 uncultured Niastella sp. | reverse complement strand
CTTACCGCCAGCAGAGGGAGTGATTTTTACACTCCCTTCCAGCAGCGTAGTTTTCACCACTGCTTCATCGTCGTAGGCATTGATATTAAAATGGGTCCCTAATACTTCTACTTCTGCCGGTCTTTTTTCACCGGTGGCTGATTGTATGGTTACTTTAAATGGCTTGTGCGCGTCCTTGGCTACTTCAAAATATCCTTCGCCGGTGATAGTGACCCTCCGTTCGTTACCTACAAAGGCGGTTGGATATGTAATAGATGAGGAAGCATTCAGCCAAACGCGCGTACCGTCGGGTAATTTTATTTGGAACTGTCCGCCCGCAGGTGTAGCGAGTGTATTATAAGATACCGTGGTGGTGGTGGCAGCGGAATAACTCAATTGCCCTTCCTGCTTTTCAATTTGTACAGAGCCTTGTTCGGCTAACAAACCATTTTGTGCATTATCCAGTACAATGGTTTTTCCATCACTAAGTTTCAGGATGGCTTTATTACCGCCGGGCAATACATCATTAACGGTAGTTTGCGCTATAGGCGCGCTGGAGGGCCTGGATTTGTTCTGTAACCAGAAATAAGCCACGGTGGTTACAATAGCTGCGGTGGTCACGGCAGCAGCCAGGTACCTGTACTTCCTGGTATGATGTACCGGTAAGGGAACAACTGGTGTGGTTTCAAAAGCAGCGTCTTCAATTTTTTTCCATACGGCATCCTTTGCATTTTCTGCTTCATAATAATTGATCAGTTCCTGACGCAATGTTTCATCGTGCGTGAGCTGTTTCAACAGCTCACGGTTCTGCTGGTTTTCACCAGCCCATTGTTCCAGCTCTATTGTTTCTTCCACCGTCAATTCTCCACGCCACTGTTTAATGATAAGGGATGCAATTTGTTTAACTACTAAATTCATTTCAATGGTTTAAATAATAGCCTGTGTTCCCAATGAAATCAGGCATCTCAGTTTCTTAATGTTGCAAGCAAATGTGTAATGGCAATCGTAGTGCAGGAAAAAGGTTATCATACAGGTGCAGGATCAGGTTGGGATGTAGCGATCAACCTGTATGTTATCTAGAAACGACGGACTGTGAATTTGTACCAAAGGATTTTTTAGAAAGTTGGCGACTTAACAATTCGGTAATATGATGTTGATTGTCAGGAGCCTGAGCGATTAGTGATTATCAATTTATGCCTGTTTTATGAGGGCTTCTATTGATAAATATCAAAGGAGTATGATGGTTTCTTAATGAACATCAATAAAAGTATTTATTTACGATTTTTACTGGTACAAAAGAAGGTATCGTTCGTACCAAGCGGCCGATAAGCAGATTTTTTAGATTATAATTACACTAAGGGGGTAGATAATTATTGCAGGGGGGCTGGTAATTATTTTTCGGAAGAGATAACCTATTTTACCGGGCAGTTACATTAAGAAAGAGCGGCAATAACATGATTTTGATCGGAGATGCTTATTTTTTTTACGCGATAACATGATTTTCCTTAAAACTAAATTATGTTTTTGTTCAAGTAAATTGATTTCAAAAAAAGTTCACTTATAAACAGGACAGTTACCTTATTTTGATTGTAAATAACATTGAATCGATAATTTATAGCTACTTTTTCATGCCACACACTCAATGCAGCCAATAGTACTTACACCATCATCAAAATAAACAATACAAACAATTCCATGTTGTAATTCTCCAACGCCAATCGTAAGATCTTAATGGCTCTTGCTTTTTGATTGCGCACTGTTTGTTCTGTGAGTGATAACTGTTCTGCAATGACTGCATTCTTCTTGCCTTCGAGCCAGGCCATTTTAAAAATGCGCTTGCATTGGGTGGGAAGATTTTCTATTTCGCTGTGAAGTTGTTTTAGTACCGCTGTTTTTATTTCATCGTTGGGAATGGAAACAACTTCGTCCTTTTCCGTTAAAGTATAGCCGAACGCCTGTTTGTTCACTGTTTGCCGTTGCCGGTAACGCAGAAAATCCATACAGGCATTGCGGGCAGTAATATATAAGAATGCTTTTATATTCTCTTCTGTATTAAAATTGGCATGCAGCTTCCACAGCTTTACAAAGGTTTCTGCGGTAATATCCTGCGCCTCTTCTCTATCGTCGATCAGCTTTTTAATGAAACTGTACAACCGGCTGTAGTGCATATTATACACCGCGGCAAAGGCTTCTTTGCTGCCCTGCTGAAAACCAACAATAAAGTGGTGCCCCGGATTCTTCATGAACCAGTTCCGTTGTGGATGGTTAGTTATTTATTTCTGACAAACAAAAGGGATAGGTTCAAAATCGTAGTAGTTGTTAATGGTAGCGAAACTGTGGTAAGGTTTGATGTCGTAAAAATAATCAAATTTGATATTGGCTTGTTTAAATAATTATTAACGCACTGCCGGAAAGTATCTGCGGGTATGTTATATACATTTTGCAACATAATTATCACTTTGTTACAGAATATCTATCAAAGCTTTTACCGCTTTAATGACCAGCCATTAAATGGACTGATTTATTGAAAAAATCTGAATTGAGCAAAGGCAGATGTGAATAATTCTACTATAACAATCTCTGCGTTTTTTGGGCAGCGGGTGTATTGGTGAACCAGCAACTTCCCAAAACCATTCCTGCCTGCTCAAATAATGAATCGGGTCGTGTGGGGATGCCCGGTATTTGACAAACCGCCAGTGGCTCCTGTTTATTGTGCTGATGAATGATCAGCTTTGGCTGGTTATTATCTACAATGTTGTAGTCGAAGATCTGCTGATTGATCTCAAGACGGCCGGTATTGTTGTGGTTATGGTGTGCGAATTTTCCCTGATCAACTCCATATACATTTTTAAAAACTATGCGGTTGGTATATCCATTTGTTTCCATAAAGAACACCAGGCGTTCTTCTTCATACGAGATACGCACCGATTGTTGTTCCGGACTGTATTTCATTACAGCCAATACCAACTCATCATTTACCAAATGATATTCTTTGATACCTGTTGATCCGTTACTGATCAGGGTCCACTTCATGCAGTTAGTTTATGTAGTAAAATCGCCGCAAGGTAACTATATACAATGACAGGTAGTATAAAATTACCGTTATCAAATATATTTTGAATAATAATCACTCGGGTTGTTTGTTACGAAATTAAGACGCGCCCTTATAGGATTTGGTGGCACTCAGGCATTTGCATTTGGTCACACACACTTAATACAGGGGTAAAAGTTACGTCACATGTGACGATTATTTTCACCAACAAATTACACCAGGAATGTATTTTTTTGATTGGCTCGACCATATTGACAAGATTGCATTTACTTTCATTCACCGAGACATGAGCGCCCGCTGGCTCGATTTCATCATGCTGTTGCTGCGCAATCAATACACCTGGGTACCCCTGTATATCTTTATGCTGTACTGGGCTTTTCGCCTCGACAGATCTACGGCCTTAAAATTTGTTTGTTTGACATTATTAACTTTTGCCATTACTGATTTTACCAGCGGCACTGTTCTTAAATACCATTTTGAGCGATTGCGTCCCTGTTATGATGAAGACATGACTACGGTTATTCGCGGCATTATTGGTTGTGGTGGTAAATACTCCTTCCCCTCTTCACACGCTTCCAACCATTTTGGCCTGGCCACCTTCTGGTTCTTTACCATTCTGTATGTAAAACAGCAAAGATGGTACTGGTTGTGGTTTTGGGCGTTTGCCATTGGCCTGGCACAGGTATATGTTGGTAAACATTTTCCACTGGATATAGTAGGTGGCGCTGCATTGGGCATTTTCTCCGGTTTATTGGTGTTTAAATTATTTGAAGCCTGGGTTAAACGGGATAATGAAAAGTATTTAAAAAATCCTTCCTTAAGTTTGCCCTAACTTTTAATGATCAATATGAATGTAAAGTCCTCGTATCCTTTAGATACCTGGTTTCCCTGGTTAGTTATTATTGGCGTCCTTGTTAATTTCAGTGGGTTATTGTTGCCTGTTATGGAGCCTGATGGCGCGTTGTATGCCACCATTGCCAAAAACATGGCGCAAAGCGGCGACTTTGTAAAATTGATGATGGAAGGCAATGACTGGCTCGATAAACCGCATTTCCCTTTCTGGATAACTGCACTTAGCTTCAAACTGTTTGGCATTAATTCTTTTGCATATAAATTCCCCGGTTTGTTATTCTGGCTGGCTGGTGTTTATTATACTTATGCGTTCGCCAATAAATTATACAATAAGCAAACTGCGCAATGGGCAGTGCTTATTTATATGTCGGTTGAGCATTTAATTCTTTCCAATAACGATGTACGGGCCGAACCTTTTTTAACGGGTTTAATGATTGGCGCGGCTTATTACTATTACCTGGCTTATCGCGATAACAAATTCAGGAATTACATAGCCGGTTCTTTACTGCTGGCATTCGCCATCATGACCAAGGGTATTTTTATTGGCTGTATGGTATTGGCCGGTTTTGTTATGGAATGGATCGTTAAAAAAGACTGGAAACAATTCCGCAATTATCACTGGTGGTTAAGTATTATAATGGTATTGGTGTTTATACTGCCCGAGTTAATGACCCTGTATTGGCAGTTTGACCAACATCCTGAAAAACTGGTCTTTGGGCAACACCATGTTTCAGGCGTTCGCTTCTTTTTTTGGGATAGCCAGTTTGGCCGCTTTTTTAACAACGGCCCCATTAAAGGTTCCGGCGATAAATTCTTTTTTGTTCATACCCTGTTATGGGCGTTTCTGCCCTGGTCTGTCATTTTGTATCTGATGGCAGGGTCTTCCCTAAAAAATTACAAAACCATTTTTTCAAAAAACAAGGATTTCATTTGCAGCGGCATTTCGCTGACGGGGTTCCTGGTGTTTTCCATCTCGCGTTTTCAGTTACCACACTACACCAACATCTTATATCCGTTTTTTGCCATTGTGGTAGCCAACTGGTTATTGAACCTGAAGGAGGAAGGGTTATTAAAGGCCATCCGATACAGCCAGCATACCTTGTATTACTTACTGTTTGCAGCTTGCATTGGATTGATCTTGTTAGTCGATCTCCCCTACAAGATCCCGGCAATTGTTCTACTAACGCTTTTGGCGTTTGCAGGGCTGCGGCTTTTTCCTGGTACATCCCTGCAACCTATATTAACCAGGTCGTTCGGGGTAATAATGGTGGTGAACCTGTTGTTGAACACCTTGTTTTACCCTACCCTGTTTCAATACCAATGTGGCACTGCGGTGGCCGATACCATAAACGAGCAACACCAGAAAAATGTGTATATGATGAATAACGTATCGGCGGAGTACGCATTCCAGTTTTACTATAAAGGCACTATTCATACAATAGACACTCCACAACTGGATACGCTGAAAAGCAATATTGTGGTGTATACTTCGCACCAGAAAGTAAACGAGTTACAAAAGCTGGGTTACCAGGTGCGCGTGGTGGAGAAATTTCCGCATTTTCACATCACCCAGGTTACGGGCAAATTCCTGTATTATAAAACGCGGAACGAGGCTACTGAACAGTATGTGATTGCTACCATACAACCAGGCTTGCTGGCCCAAAAGATCATAAATACAACCGCACCATTTTGCGCCAATGGTAAGGCCGGTGGGCTTCATCGTCCCACACATACAGTGTGTGCTGAATATCCTTGCTGGTAAGCACGGTGCTTAATTGTAAATTATTTTCATAAAAGGGATCTTCCTTGCCCACCACCATACTGATTGACATTTTGCGGATCTTTTCCAGCAACGTTACATCGGTTAAGTTGGGCATATACATACTGGGCATGTTGTAATAAATATTCTCATCAACATACCCGTTGAACAGGTCGGGAAAGGTTTGGGCAGATAAAGTAAGATCGTAACGGGCGCTCATAGCCACTACTTTATTAAAATAGCCGGGATATCTAAAGGCAATGTTCATGGCATGATAGCCACCCAAACTACAACCAGCCGCGGTCAATGAAGTAAATTTAGGCCTGAACATGATGAGGGGCAATACTTCCTGCAAAATATAATGTTCGTACTGCAGGTGGCGGGCAATTTTTTCACTGGGTTGAATGGGGGCGTAAAAACTTTCTATATCCACACTGTCAACACAAAACAATTGCAACTCCCCCTGCTCAATTTTATCACGTAATGCTTCTACAATTTTCCAGTTCTCATAATCGTAGAAGCGGGCCGTTCGGGTGGGGAAAAAAAGCACTGATGCACCGGCATGACCGAAAACAAGCAATTCCATATGCCTGTATAAGGAGGGAATAAACCACTTATAATATTTTCGCGTCATTACTTACTCAAATGACAGGTAATTTCAGCAAAAAGCTGTTACATGCCTGTTATGAAATTTTAAAGCTTGTTGCAAAATGCTGCTCCAACACCTCATTCCATATAAGGTATCCCTTTCTGGTTAAATGCAATCCATCAGCTTCATATAGATCTTTTACCGGTTGCGCATTGGCATCCAGCATGCGATCAAATACATCCACGTAAAAATATTTACCGGGATATTTTTCAATTTCAGCCTTGATGAGCTGATTGGTATAGCGCACCGTTTTTTCCAGGTTCCAGCGGGTTATACTGGGTTTTATTGAAATATAGGTCATGGGCACCTCAGGAAACCTTTTTTGCAAACAAGCCACAAACTGACAAAAGAAGATATATACTTCTTCAGGTGTACGGCCATCGCCCAAATCGTTTTCACCGGCATAACAAACAATGTGACGGGGCGCATAGGGCTCCATAATACGATCAAAGAACCAAACGCAGGCAGCCAGGGTGGAACCGCCAAAACCCAGGTTAACGGGGTGAAGGGGTTTCATGTCTTCATACAAGTCTACCCACAATCTAATTGAAGAACTGCCATAGAAAATGGTTTCGGGGGTGTATGGCAATGTTCCTTTTAATGCTTCCAGTTTTTTGACGTCGTTTTCGTACCAGATCATGTGATTGAATTACTTATAACAATTCGCCCGTTGGGGCATCGTAAATTTTGCGTCGAAATTACAGTAATTACTAATGTTATGCCACGGGTTGTCCACAATGTGCGTAACATACTGATAACCTTGCTGTAACATTCTGGTAGCACGAGGGGAATAAATTTGTTAAAAACCGTGAAGGGACTAATTCGCATATGTAAAGCCGATCCTGTGTTTTGGGGTGTTTTGCTTATCGTACTCACCATAAGCGGAATCAGCCTTGCCATCTGGTCATCCAAAGAGATCTTTTTCGGTCTTAATTCAATCCATACGCTATACCTGGATACATTTTTTCAGAATTACACGCTTTTGGGCGATGGCGTTTTTTCCATCGCCATTTTTTTAATCCTCTTACTGGCCGAAAGAGGCGCCCTGGCCATGCAGGTGATCACAGCCTATCTGTTTTCAGGCATTCTTTCGCAGATACTGAAGCGGGCCTTTCATGCGCCGCGGCCGCATGCGATTATTTCAAATGCCGAGTACCCCTGGTTTGTTGAAGGCTTAACCAATACCGGTATGACCAGTTTTCCTTCCGGCCATACTACTTCTGTTTTTGCCCTTGCCACCATCCTTGCATTAAATACAACCGATAAACGGTTTTCATTGATCTACCTGGTTACCGCCATTATTACCGGGTACTCCCGCATTTACCTGGGCCAGCACTTTTTGGCCGATGTAACCGCCGGCGCTTTAATTGGAACCTTTTCGGGTTTGCTGGTATACTGGTACCTGCGTCAGGTAAAAGTGGAGTGGGTAAGTGTAAGAAAAGAGTCCTATTCGATCTAATATTTTAAATAAAGTTTCATGATCCTTACATTCCGTATGCCGTCTGAGAACGTGCGAAAATGGTTGAAACTGTTACTCAAAATCGTTATCACCGCACTGTGCAGGTGGTATATCTCTCATAAGATAGATCTTAAGAAATTATCGGGCGTTCTTGTGTTGGCCAATCCTTTATGGATCGTTTTGTCTATCGGCGCCTTTATGTTCTCCAAACTGTTGTCCTCTATCAGGCTGAATGTTTATTTCCGTAATATAAATATTCACCTGCCCGAATGGAAGAACATACAACTGTACTGGCTGGGCATGTTCTACAATTTGTTCCTGCCAGGTTCCATTAGTGGCGATGCCTACAAGGTAGTTCGCCTTACCAAAGATTTTAATGTAGCGTATAAGAAAACAACCGCGGCCGTATTACTCGACCGCTTTAGTGGTTTGCTGGCATTGGGTATTTTGCTGGGCGTTTTCTGGATCATATCTTTTAAGGGCGGTTATTACAGTTATTGGTTAATGGCCGGCATCTTATCAGGCATTCCTGTTTTCTATATCCTGATAAAAATATTCTTTCCCTATTTTCTGCCAGGCTTCTTCCCCACTTTTGCCTGGGG
>CBIMFG010000112.1:0-8370 GCA_966243125.1 uncultured Niastella sp. | reverse complement strand
ATGGCTTCTCCTGGTTATATTGACGGCAAGTTTGTGTTTATAGAAGGCCAGTTGCCTGAGCAAAACAACCCTTTATATAGCCTCACATTCCGGAATAAATACCAGATCAATGATCAAAGCACCCTTAACTCTTCGCTTAATCTGGTGCACAAACTGGATTTTATTACAAAAGGACTTTCAGTAAACGCCAAGGGATCTTACGACAGTTATTTTTCCAGTGTTTCTGAAGGGCAGTCATACCCTGTATTCTGGGCAGTACGTCCCAACCCCAATGGAGATCCTTTAGATCCTATCTGGATCCAGAAAGGGATTGAAACGCCTTCATCGCGTAGTTTGAATAAATACAAAGGTAAATGGCGTACCTGGTATGCAGAATTTGCCCTGAACTATAACCGCACTTTTGGCGATCATAATATTACCGCGTTGGCAATGGGCAACCTGAGCAAGAAGTTTGACCCAGGTTTGCTTTATAACCTGCCACATGCTTATCAAAGTTTGGTTGGCCGTATTACCTATGGTTATAAAGGAAAGTACCTGGCCGAATACAACATGGGTTACAACGGCTCTGAAAACTTCCCTGAAGGAAAACGATTTGGTTTCTTCCCCGCTTATTCATTAGGTTGGGTAGCCAGCAAAGAAGATTTCTGGCCTGAAAACGACTATGTTACTTTCCTGAAAGTAAGAGGGTCGTTGGGTAAAGTGGGTAATGATAATATTGGTGGTAAACGTTACCTGTATTTGCCCGATGTATGGGCTTACAACGACTCCATTGTTAAATATGGATATAATTATGGCGTTACCGGTACACGCACCTTTGTGCGGTCGGCCATTGAAGGCCAGTTAGGCAACCCGAACGTAACCTGGGAAACTTCACAAAAAGCAAATATTGGGTTTGAAGCCAGTTTGTTCAAGGATAAGGTAAGTATCACTTTCGATCACTATACTGAACACAGAAAGAACATTCTTTCTTTCAGAGGAACCGTGCCGGGCATTGTAGCCGCCAGTTTGCCTGCTTACAATTTAGGCGAAGTAAAGAACTGGGGTAATGAACTGGAAATTACCTATCGCGACCGCGCTGGTAAAAACTGGAACTACTGGGTAAAAGGTAATATTGCCAATAACAAGAACAAGATCGTTTTCAAGGATGAAGCCATCGTGGATGGGCTGGAATACCAGGCCGCTACCGGCAAGCCAATAGGGCAAAACTCCTTACTACAGACTAATGGTTTGTATAACTCCTGGTCTGACTTGTATGCAGTGGATGGCAACAACAATCCTATTTTATCGCAACCCGTTGCTGCCATGGGACCCGATGGAAAACCCTATCAAAATGCAGCAGGTCAAACAGTATATCAAAAAGACCTCAATTTTGGTCCTACGGCTATGCAGCCTGGTGATATTAAATTCATTGACGTCAATTACGACGGCGTAATAGATGATAAAGATTATAAAAGATCAGGCTATACCAATATTCCCCAAATTACTTACGGCCTGTCATTTGGTTTTGGTTATAAGGGTTTTGATATGTCGGTTTTATTACAGGGCGCAGCTAATGTATCTGCTAACCCCATGGTAAACACCAACCTCCATTTTGACGGTACATCCTATGCTTTGTTTGAAGTTGACTGGACCCGTTTTAACCCTGAGCGGTATGCTGCCGGCGAAAAGATCAACTTTCCCATTGCAGCGTATAACCGTCAGGCTTATCAAAACACCTACTTCAATTTAAATACCTCGTACATGCGTTTAAAGAACGTTGAACTGGGGTATACTTTCCAACGCGGTGTACTGAACAAAGTAGGCATAGGATCGGTGCGTGTATATGTTAACGGCTTCAACCTGCATACCTGGAGCAAGAATAAGATCTGGGGCGATCCTGAAAATATGGGAACACAGGGGTATGCGCTTACCCGCACCTTTAATACAGGTATCAATATTGGGTTTTAATTGTTGACACGAAAACAAAAATCAATGAAAACAAGCTATATCTCATTTGCGCTGATAGCCGGTATTGTTACGGCAGGCACAATGACCAGTTGTGATAAAAAATTTCTGGAAAAACCAAAAGGTGGCGATATCACTATAGACACCGTTTTCCATACCCAAAAACAGGCACAGTATGCAGTTGCAGAAATGTACGACTGGTGTGTGCCCACCGGTTTTACCCTGAATGCATCGGGCGATAGCCGCGAAGATGTGTTGACCGACCAGGTTAATTTAACATTACCGAATGCTGCCTGGGTAGGTGGCAATTTAAACTATCAGAATTATGTAGCCGGTGGTATGGGGCCAACTTATAGTATTGACAGAGGGCCTATTCCCACCCGTGGTAATACCGCAGCAGTTGCGTTTGTAAACTGGTATAAAGCCATCAGAAAAGCAAACCTGGTATTGGCGAACATCGACAAAGTAACAGATGCAACACCGGAGTGGATCACAGATGTGAAAGGACAGGCTATTTTTTGCCGTGCTATGGCCCATTACAGCGCTTTTCGTTTGTATGGCGGCGTTCCCCTGGTATCGTCTGTGTTACCGGGCGAAGGTGATGCCAACAGGATCCCCCGCGCTTCCATTCAATCTTTTGTAGATTCAATGGTTCTCTGGTGCGATCAGGCAGCCGCTTTATTACCGCCCAGCAGATCAACAGCTGAGTATGGGAAGATCACTACCCTGGCCTGTTTAGCGTTAAAAGCAAGGGTATTACTGTACGCAGCAAGCCCCCTGTACAACACACCGCCCGAATTGAAAGGCGCTATAGCCGGCGCCCGGTACAATGATGACAGAGATACGGTATTGTGTTATCCTACGTATGATAAAGCACGTTGGAAAAGAGCAGCCGATGCGGCCAAAGCGGTAATTGATGCAGCAGCTGGCTCTGGTGTATCCTTATATAATACGGGAAAACCCACTACAACACCCAAAACAGAAACCTATGCCGGTTTGGGTGACTATGAAGCCGTGTATAACAACGTTTGGGGAAGTGCCGGTACCTATGGCAACCCTGAGTACATTCTGGCCAACACGTATAATCAGAGTGAAGTAAACCGCGATGGCTGGGCCGATTGGGGCCGGTATAATTTCTCAAAAGTTCGCCAGATGCAATGGGGCTGCAAAAACGTAGTGCCCATTGAGTTCCTGCAAATGTATGAGAAAAGAGATGGTACCAAATGGACTGCCACTGCTTCCGGCGCCGATTTTAAAACCTACTTTGAAGGCCTGAACCTGGATCCCCGCGCTTACCAGTCAATCGCATGGGCCGGTGAATGGTTTAATACCACTAAAACATTTTTACCCTACTACCTGAAATCTGTAGATGGCACCTCCTATCCCACTGATGGCGCTTTAGTGAGTGATTCAGATAAAGGCGAAAGAACCGGCAGTGCATTGGAGTGTGTAAAATTTGTTGCCCGTGTTGATAATAGCAACGACAACCACTTTGCCTGGCCCATCTTCCGTTTGGCTGAGTTTTATTTAAGTTATGCAGAAGCATTGAACGAATACCAGGGACCATCAACAGAATCGTTTCAATACCTGAACCTGATAAGACAACGCGCCGGCATGCCCGATAAAACACCAGCCATGTTGCCCGATGTTGCTACATTCAGAACAGCCATTCAAAATGAACGTTCCATAGAACTGGCTTATGAAGAGCACCGTTATAACGACCTGCACCGCTGGTTAACTGCCCATATTGTTTTAAACAAAACATTAACCGGGTTTGTGGTAACTGCATCAGCCAATGGCGTAACGCCCAAACCAACCAATCCCTTCTTAAACTGGAACACTGTTTCCTATGGACCCAGAGTATTCCCCACCAGGTATTACTATGTGCCCTTCCCCTATTCACAGGTTAGTTTGAAGTATTTAGGTGGCAGTGGCTGGGATGGTCAAAACCCCGGATGGTAACAGTCTTTATTGAACGATTAATTGGAAAACAAATGAAATTTAAAAATATAAAACTATTTGCCTGTCTGCTCCTGATGAGCGGTTACTCGGTAACACAGGCGCAAACACAGGCAACAGGCCAGCCAGATACGATTGTAGTGCCTTCGAAAATACCAGCCAATATCATTGACAATGGTATCCGGAATGAGAAAAGCTGGCGCAATACCGGATCTACCTTTACTATTACCGGCGAAGAGCTGTCAAGAACAAATGCCGGTAATTTACTCAATGCCTTACAGGGAAGAATACCCGGTTTAACAGTAACCACCGGCGCCGGTGAGCCCGGTTACGATAACCCTACATTGTATTTACGCGGCCAAAGCAGCTGGAACATTGCCGGCAATGCGATCGCTATTTACCTGGATGGGTTTCAGGTTGACCTGGGCGCCTTGTCGGCCCTGTCGCCCTTTGAAATTGAAAGCATCACCTTGTTGAAAGATGCCGCAGCGCTGGCCATTTATGGCTTTGAAAGCGGCGCCGGCGTATTGAGCGTTCGTACAAAAGAAGGGATGGCTTCCAGCAAAACAAAAATTGAATTCAACGGCCGCTATGGCAATTTAACGCCTATAGCCATGCCCAAAGTAATGGATGCCTATGGGTATGTTACCGCTTATAACAAAGCGTTACAGAACGATGGGTTGCCCGTTAAATATTACAACCCCGAGTTGTACAAAGCTGGCGACGATCCTTTTCACCCCAATGTGAACTGGTACGATAAAGTATTGACCAATAACTCCACTACACAGGATTACAGCCTCTCCTTCCGTGGCGGAAGTAAAACTGCCCGGTATTTTGTAATGGGTGGTTATACAAATTTTGCCGGCGCCTATAAAGATGCAGATGCTATTGATAAGGACTTTGGCACCAATGCCAAATACAAAAGAATGAACCTGCGGGCGAATGTGAATTTGCAGGTGACCAATAATTTATCAGTAAAAGCAACCGTGTCGGGCATTACCGAAGACCGCAGTACACCCGATGGTTTTACCGCTGCCAGTCTTTTTTCCAATTTATTACGTATTCCATCAGCCGCATTTGCTGTAAAGAACCTCGATGGCAGCTGGGGAAACAGCGCTGTATACAATTTTAACCCGGTACAGTTATTAAGACAAAACGGTATTTACAACTCGCATACAAGAAGTTTGCAAACCAACCTGAGTTTTAATGAAAAACTGGATAAACTGACAAAGGGTTTATCTTTCAACGGCGGTATTTCATACAGCAACGTATATGTAGGTGTGTATGAAAAAAACTTTACCGTACCTTCTTTTGAATTAACAAAAGATGCGTATGACAACCCCATTGTTGATGCAAAAGGCAATCCGGTTTATAAAGTACTGGGGGCTGTAAGCAGTAAAACCAATGATGCGGGTAATGACCACTGGAACAGAAACTCTTTTCAGTTAGGCTTCAATTACGACAGAACGTTTGACAAACATACTTTTACCGGAATGTTACAGGTGATGCGTTCCAACTACAACCACGACGGCGCCTTATATGCCGTAGTTGAACAGGGTTTGCGGGGTGCATTTACCTATGATTATGATCAAAAGTATATAGCCGACCTGTCCTTCTCCTATGCCGGTTCGGGCGATTTTCAGGACGGACATCGCTATGGCCTGTTCCCTGCTATTGGGTTGGGCTGGATAGCCAGCAAGGAAGATTTCCTGAAAGACAGCAAGGTTGTTGACTTCCTGAAAGTACGGGCCTCGTATGGTATAACCGCTAATACCAATGAAAACTATCGTTTCTTATATGAAAGATGGGCGGTTGATGCGCCTGGCTATTTGGCCGGAACAACAAACGGTGGTAATGGCGGACGTACTGAAGGTCCTCTCCCTAACAATGACTTTACCTGGGAAGAAAAAAAGACAGCCAATATTGGAGTTGATGTAACGCTGTTGAAAAAGTTAAACGCCACCATCGATGTATTTAAAGAAACCCGCACGGGTATTCTGGAGCAACCGGTGGGTATGCCTGCTTATACAGGTCTTAATTTTAGAAATACCAATACCGGCGAAGCCACTAACAAAGGTGTGGAAGTTGCGTTGCGATATACTGATAAAATAAAAGAAGGTTTTGAATATTATGCAGGCGCCACTTTTGCTTATGCACACAACGAAATAACCAAAAGAGCTGAGGATGTTCAACCCTACGACTACCTGTATTTAAAAGGGCAAAGAATTAACCAGTTCAGGGGTTTGCAAAGCGCTGGCTTTTATCAGGTATCAGACTTTGATGCCAATGGCAGTCTGCTGCCCGGCGTTGTTAAATCAACGTATGGCCAGGTGCGCCCCGGCGATCTTAAATATGTTGACATAACCGGCGACGGTCTCGTAAACGATTATGACAGAACACCCCTGAAGTTCACCAAGCTGCCTGAAATTACAATGGGCTTTAATGCAGGCTTTAAATATGCAGGTTTTGATTTCGATGCATTTGTTCAGGCTGTAATGAACAGAACCGTGAGTTTGCTCGATGACGCGTTTGATTATACACATCCTTTGGCCAACAACAACAACATCACTGCCTTTTCAAACAACCCCTGGACGCCCGAAACTGCCACCACCGCTACCTCGCCAAGATTATCAACCCTGGTTAACAACAATAACAACCAGCAGGCAGAATTCTGGCTTCGCAAAGGCAATTTTGTGAAATTACGCAGTGTGGAAGTGGGTTATACATTCGCCGCAAAGAAGATGTTAAAGAAATTTGAGGCGCTGCGGTTGTATGTAAGCGGTAATAACCTGTTGAGCACAAAGATTGATGGGTTAGAGCCAGAGCGCTTGTCAATGGGCTATCCTTTGATGAGAACTGTTACGCTTGGCGCCAAAGTAAAATTTTAGAACGAACAATTGAAATCATTACAGGATGAAAAAAATTCATTATACCGTCATTGTTATACTTTTTGCAGCATTCGGCCTTGCGTCATGTAACAAAGACTATCTGAATGTGAAAAAGATCCCTGCAGATATGCCGATTGACCTGATGTATGAAAAATACGAGTACGTACGGGGTGTAGTATGGAATGCCTACAGCTATTTACCAGATGGGTATGGCTGGGTTGACCTGGAAGCGGCCACAGACGATGCTTATGCAACCAATGTAAACAACCCTTCGCACACGTTCAATTATGGGGTTTGGAACCAGTTCAATAACCCCGATGCCAGTTGGTCGGCTATGTTTAATGGTATTTACCAGGCCAATCTGTATTTACAGCATAAAGATGAAGTGAACATAAGCCCGCAGGCCAATTCTATTTCCAATAACGATTCAACAAACTACAAACAGGTAGTGTTGAACCTTAAGTATATGGAGGGAGAATGCTACTTTCTGAAAGCGTTTTTCTATTTGGAACTGGTAAAACGGTATGGCGCCGTTCCTATCATTGACAAGGCTGTGGATTATAATGACGTGGCCAGTTGGAAAGACCTGCCAAGAAATTCGGTAGATGCCGTTTTCAAGTACATCGTTTCCTTATGCGATAAAGCGGCGGTAATTATTCCCGACAGCGTTCGTACCAGTTCTACAACCAGCTTTTACGAATCAGGAAGGGCTACCTATTGGGCTATTAAAGCCTTAAAATCAAGGGCTCTGTTGTATGCAGCCAGTCCTTTATACAAAGAGGCCGGTTCTACTTTTACCTGGGCCGATGCAGCCGCTGCTGCCAAAGAAATAGTGACCTCGAACGTATTTACGCTGGAAGGTACTTATTCCAACCTGTTTAATGCCACCAACGATAAATCTGTTGAGGCCATCTTCTTCAAAAGATATGGCAACCAGAATGCGTTCGAGAAAAACAATTTCCCTATTGCTTTTGAAAACAGCAATGGGAATAGCATAACTCCAAGCGGTAATTTTGTTGACGAGTTTGAGGTGAAAATAGACACCACCCTTTCTATGCCGTTCGATTGGAATAACCCCATACATGCAGCCAACCCCTATAGCAACCGTGATCCACGACTGGCGGCTACCGTAGTATACAATACCAGCGTATTCAAAGGCACCGGTATTCAAACATACTATGGCGGCAACAGCGGTCAACCGAAGCTGAACGCTACTAAAACCGGGTATTACTTAAACAAGCATGTTAACTCAACCGTTGATCTGCTGAACAATACTACTACCACACACCAATGGTTATATTTCAGGTATGCAGAAATGTTGTTGAACTATGCCGAAGCCATGTATAACGCGTATGGTTCTGAAGGCGATCCTTTGAATTATGGCAAAACTGCGTTAGTGGCGATCAACGAAGTAAGAAAACGCGCCACCATGCCGCGCCTTACCATGCTTACAGACGATGCCATTGTGCATGAACGCCGGGTTGAACTGGGTTTTGAAGGCCATCGCTGGTGGGATATTCGCAGGTGGAAAAAAGGCAACCTGTTTGCTCAACCTGTAAGAATTTTTACAGCCACGCTC
>CBIMFG010000111.1:0-8391 GCA_966243125.1 uncultured Niastella sp. | reverse complement strand
CATCAGCGAGGCATTTTTCTGGTTGCTGAAATGCGCCTTTTCCGACACAAATATTCTGAACCGGTTGGCATTGGCGGGGTGGCCATCTAACTTGATATTATGATTTAAATAGGTAAGCGCATAGTAGTCGCGGGCCAGCAATAAACCCATCAGGTTGCTTTGCGAGCCGCCACCGGTGAATACGCCATCACACTGGTTGCTGTAGCCCAATTGTTCGCCCGTCCAGTCTATAAGGCGGCGTTCAATAAAGGTACCGCCGGCGCTTTGGTCGTATGTGTCCTGTGAGCTGTTAATAGCGCTGATGATCACTTCTGCCGCCAGCGCAGGAATAACTACCGGACAATTCAAATGCGCAATGTATTGCGGTAAATGAAAGGCGGTGGCATGTTTAATATACAGGGCGTTTACTTCGTCAAATACGCGCTTGTAATCTTCGAGTGGTTTGTCCAAACTGATATTTTCAAACTCAGCCAGCAGGGTAGCCGGTTTTATGCCACTGAAAGGTTTTGTATTGTTCTTTAAAAAGCCCGATACCTGTTCTGCTGCGGCCCGGAGGGCGAGGCGGTATTCGGTTTCGGTGCCTTCATAAAAAAGATCGTTCAATGAGGTGTCGTCCATTTCATTTTCAGGCAACTCTGTTGCGTATATAGAGATCAAGGTTTGTTTTTCCATTTGGTGCAGATTATTGTTGTGAAAAAAGCTTTCCGTAGTGTTCTTCCATTATGAAATACGGATCGGTTGATTGGGTTACCGATTGAATGTTGATGAGACTGGTTTTGCTCATCATGCGCAACATGAGCCGGCGTTCACATTTCACCAGCTGTCCGTTTTCGTTGCGGTACCCAGCTATAAATGAATTTCTGCCATGCGCACACAAATGGTTGTTTACAAAAATGAGGTCGCCCGAATCGGGGATGAAGTCATTATAGATGAGGTGTTTTGCTTCATCCCAAAAACGCACCAGGTTGTGCATGGCTTCCGGTGTTTGTCCGGCTTTTTCATTATAGATCTGTTCAGCCGCATCAAACCGGATAAAGGGCCGTTCCCGGTTGCCATATAATATAGAAGTGGTCACTTCTTCTTCGGCATTTTCTTCATTGGCATAATTGGCATCCTTCGGACACTTATAAATGGGCTTGAACAATTCTGCCATGATCTCATTGGTATCACCATGCGAACGGATGGAATACAAGGTAGAAGGCACTTGTTCTTCGTTGCGCAGGAACAGGAAACTCAGAAAGTCGGCCTGGTTAAATAAAAAGGCATCTTCGGTATGCACAAACAGATCGGTGCGTGAACCCGAGCCGGTTTGGGTGTGACTCATTTTTTCATCGGGTATAATCGCATGTAATATGCCGCCGCCTTTGCGCTGCGCATAATACTGTACTGGTTTCGATGGAATGGCCCCATGCAACAGAGAACAAATGAAGCCATACTTCAACAGCTTGCTGTAGTCGGTTTCTTTCCATGAGGGTGGGGTAGGGCCAAGGGCATCGTGATCTACTTCTGTCAGGCCTCTAAATACTAACGCGCCGTATTGCGTTCGTGAGAAGTCGGTACCAAAACGGCTCAGGATGCCTGCAATACGTTCCGGTAATAACTGAAAGGCATTCAGATGTAACGCTGAAATATAATCGGCGTGTTCGTAATGGCCAAATGCTTTCAGTAAGATGTTGGCTACATTTGAAATAGACGCCCGTTCCCTGGGTGTAACGTCAATGATTAATGGGCTCATGGGTGGTGGCAATACGCCGGGGCCGGTAACCCGATGCCGCTGTGCTGTGGTTGTTTGCATACTTTTAGTTTAATGGTTGGTTTTATTAATTTTGCTGAACGCTTAAGGCAAAGAAATCCTGTTCACTGAAATACATTTGTTTTCAGCGTTGGGCGTAAGCACTTGTAAGTGCATAGCGCTTTTCGCTAACGGCATTGTGCGTTAGGCGTTAAGCATTTTCAAGTTCAGGCATTAACAGTTTGGGAACCATTTACATTGTAAACGGAGTTTGCGTTAAGCGTTTAGCTTTCCGCTTTAAGCGTTAAAATGAAACCGGATTGTTTACAAACGTGCTGCGAAAGCAGACATTTGATGTCGGAAGGAGGTGTGCAATTTATGTACTAAAATCAAATCTTCGGTTACGCGAAAGGGAAAATAATTTCACGTTTTCACAAATGTAATATTCAGTGAGGTGGAAATTTAGTGTCTAAATGAAACAATTTATATTATTGCTTATTAATAAACTATGCTGAAATGTTGGTTCTTTTCAACCGTCTCAATTGAGACTATTACAAAAGTTTTTTTATAAAAGGAATAGCGCAGGGTTTCTGTGATAAGTAACCTCTTTAATAACAGCGGGTGTAATAACAGCTGTTACAGTGCTTTTTTTTATTAGGAATGCTATTAGGAAACCGCCCAATGCCCAAATGGCATTGGTAAGAAGACCGATAATTATTTCGTGCAAGGGTTCCATTGTTTAGCAAATTTATCCTTTATGATTCTCCCTTTTCCACGAAAGATGCCAAATCTTTAGAATGGTTCCCGGCACCGAATGAAACTTCTCCTGCATTGCAAGACCAGTCTCCAATCCGGTAACATGCACAAGATGCCTTGCAATGGCGCCTGGCGTGGGTTCCCTTTTGAATAAAGAAATAAAATCAGTAGATTTGTCCAATAAATCAATGAGTTATGTACGGGGAAGCAAAAAAGTTACACTTGATCGAGGAGATTCTCAAAATTGAGAATGAGGCAGTTCTTGATGAAGTAAATAACGTAATAAGCAAAAGTAAACTACATGCCGTAGAACCTAAAAGCTTTAATCAGTTTTCTGGTATATGGTCATCGTCAGAAGCCGATGAAATGAAGCGTATCATTAATGAAAGCTTTGAACAAATAAATCCTGATGATTGGAAATAAAGTAATCCTCGATACAAGCGTAGTAATTGAACTATTTAGAGGCGATCAGGAAGTTTTGAGCTTTCTGAATAAACAACAAAACGTATTTATTGCTGCTGCTGTTTTAGCTGAATTATATTTAGGGGCCTATCGTTCTGCCAATGTTCAAAAACATATTGAGCAGATTAAAGCATTCCTATTGCAATGTACAGTTTTAAGCGCTGATCAAGCTACGGCTGAAGCTTGTGCTAAAGTAAAAGCTGCATTGCTTAAAAAGGGAAAGCCTATACCTGAAAATGATATTTGGATAGCCGCCACTGCAATTCAGTATGATTTGCCTTTATATACTAATGATAACCATTTTTCCGAAGTGGAGAATATTTCTTTAGTAGGGCAATAATTACTGTATTGCGGCTGGGAGATTTGGCTACCAAAGCAAGGCAGGCATATAAAAATAAGAAACGGAAAAAGCCATGACTTACAAATAAGCACCCACGCAAAAAATACAGAAGATAATTTTTTAAGGCCACTGCAATCAGCAGTGGCTTTTTTTATGCTTATTTCGCGTCTTCATAAAAAAACGGCCTCCCGATTTATCAGAAGACCGCTAACAATAAACGAAAAGTGCTTTTTAAAACTTTATAGTCACATTCGCAGTGAACGTACGTGGCATTTGCGGGCTCAATGTACCCTGACCTGCGAAATACAATTCATCGGTTGCATTATCTACTTTAACTCCAAGGCGATACCAGCGGGCATCATAAAAAATAGTTCCATTTAACAACGTGTAAGCAGGCAGGGTGAACACACCGGTTGCAGCAGAGTTGGCGGTTTGATAATCGCCAATGTAGTTGCCGCCAAAACCAGCTCCCAGTCCTTTTAATGTACCGGTTGGTAAGGTATAAGTGATCCAGGCGTTAGCCAGGTAGGCCGGACCGGCAAAAGCAGGACGTCTGCCATCAACGGCAGCGGTTGCTTTGGTCAATTTGCTGTTGTTATAACCATAACCTGCTAAAATGTTCAGGCCATTAATGGGGCTTGCCTGTACTTCCAGTTCAACCCCTTTGCTGTATTGCGTACCATCCTGTACGTTTACGTTATAGCTTTTGTTATCGATGATGGTAGGCTCTGTACGTACCATGTTTGTGGCGCGTATGTCGTAATAGCTGGCTGTAACATTCAGTTTGTTGTTCAGCAGTTCCAGCTTTACACCGCCTTCAAACTGGTTGGCGTGTTGTGGCTTAAATACACCTGAAAGTGTTATGCCGGGCACAGTTGGCTGCGTTACGGGCGCCAGGTAAATAAAGCCGTTCATGTAATTGGCGAACAGCGATACTTTATTTTTAACCAGTTGGTATACCAATCCGTATTTATGTGAAAAAGTTGTTTGCGAATATTTGGTGTCTTTCAGAATAGTATCTGCATAGTGGCTGCGGGTTCCTTTGCTCTCAAAACCATCAACACGCAGGCTTACCATCGCAATTAAGTTATCGGTCAGGTTTATTACATCCGATACATACGCGCTGTACAAATCAGTAGGGGTGTGGTTCCTGGTAGCACCGTCGGCAGCAGCGGCTATCTTTTGATCAACTGCATATTTGGAGATCTTCGCATAGTTTTTATCCAGGATGTCTGTGCCGTTTACAAAATCAAAAACAATCTGGGTCGAATTGTCATTGTTCACCCGGGTGTGCACATAATCGAGCCCTGCCAACAGACGATGTTTAACGGCGCCGGTATTAAAGCTGCCGGTAAAGTTCTGCTGAAGGTCCAGCGTGGTATTGATGGTGTTATATATCATAATGTTTCGTTCCAGGGAATCATCCGTGTTTTTGCGAATGAATTCATACTGGTAATAACCATCAGATCTACGTGTATTGTTGCTGATAATGGTTTGAGAGGTCCAGTTGTTGTTTATTTTATAAGTTGCCAGCGCCCGTAAATTAGTGGTGGGCGTTTTCATGGTAAGGTCGTTGGTGGTATAAGAACGCTTCCAGTTAAAACCCAGCTCGTCGGGCGTATGTGCTACGAATGAACGGGTACGGTTCAGAAAAACAGTTGACGGACTGGTCATTTCTGCATTAAAAAATTCTGCGTTCAGGTTTATTTTAAATTGCTCATTGGCGCGGATCTCAAAAGCCGGTGCAATCAGCAATGATTTTTTAAAACCTGCATCCTGCCAGCTTTGCTGGTTCTGGTAAGCAGCATTCAGCCGGAATAATACATTGCCTTCTTTATTGGCGGGGCCATAAATATCTGCGGTGAAACGATTCAGGTTGTAGCTGCCCGTGCTATAGGAAATTTCACCACCCAGCGTGTCAATTGGTTTTTTAGAAATTACATTGATCAAACCACCTAACGAAGTAACCGCGCCACCGAATAATGTGGTGGAGGGACCTTTCAGCACTTCAATTCTTTCCACGTTTGCGGGATCAAATTCGCCATTGGTTTGTGTAGGAACCCCATCTATCATAGAAACTTCCGTTCTGAACCCACGCAACGTATAACTGGATGCACCATCCGTATTAATACCGCGGTTGGCTTGTATCTTATATAAGCCAGGCGTGTTCTTCAGTACATTTCCCAAATCGGTTGTGATCTGTTCTTTGATCAGGTTGTTACTAAGGGAAGTGTATACCTGTGGATTTTCCAAACGGCTCAATGGCATTTTAGCCACGGTTTCACTGCCACTGTTAAGCGAACGCCTGCGGGCGGCGATCACTACTTCCTGTAAGGTGGCGTGGTTTTCGGCCAATATAAAATCAGTTACTAATATTTCACCATCGTTCAGCGAAACGGTTTTATCAACGGGTTTTAAGCCAATAGCGGTTACCCGAATGGTATAGCTGCCTGGTTTAATACCGGTGAGTTTGTATTCACCTTGCTGGTTGGTAGCGGTTGCCAATCTTTTATTGGCAATGCCAACTGTAATACCATCGGCCGGTTTACCATCGGCGGTGGTTACTTTACCTTGCAGGGCGCCTTGCTGTGCCTGCAAAGCAGTTTGTAAGCCAGTAATAAGAACTAATAACAGGGCGAAACGTAGCGTACTTGTCATTGTTTTGGAGTGTTAGGGCCTATACTAATAAAAAGAAACCTGTTTAAACGTAGACTACACTGTTGTTGGTTCTCCTTCCGCGGCAGTGCAGGTACGGTAAACAGGTAATTAGTTGGAAAGGTTATAACAGTTTTGTTTTATATATACAATGTAATGATGGAAGGAGAATTAAATCGTGGTGCAAAGAAAAGCGACGAAGCTGGAAACCGTTTACGCAATCAGGAAATTGATTTACGAGATGGGTAACATAACGGCGATGCGAAAGTTATTATTGGCGATCTTTATATGAAAGTATGTATTATGTAAAGTGTACGTATGGATGTGTTTTTGAAAATTTGATGAAAAGTTTGGTGCATATACCTGATTGTCTAAAGATTTCGCGAAAACTTCCAATAAATGCTGAAAACTTTCAGAGTTTTGAATGTAAGTAACTTAAGATGCTACAACCTGACCTAACTATGCGGTAACCTGACCTGACTTTGGAACAACCCTGGTTTACTTTGGTGTATACCTCTATAACGTTGACTCATACCTAAACTACTCAGGTGCGCGCCTGCCATACTTTACTACAAAGGTACTGTACTTACGTGGGCAAGTTGCTTACTTACATACCAAAGTACGGTACTGACGTTACAGAGTTAGGTAAAGATGCGCCAGCGTGAAATCTAAATAAATCATTGTGTGTTCTGAACGTGTAATAATGACATCGGGTTAATTCAGTGTTTGCTCTTGATGATTAATAATTAACTCCGGACGCAATAAACGTATACGCAACTAACGGAAAAAACCACTTTCTAAATAAAAAAAATATCTTTACAGTATATATTTAAATATGACGGTCAGAGCATTTTTTATCGCCACTTTATTTTTAACAGCTTGCGGTCAAATGAGATCAACGCCTGAGATCAAGGCAGTTGATACCTTGCGGAATGCTGTTAAGTGTAATGTCAGCACAAATGTTTTTGAGTTGCTACCTGATAGTGCGCTTAGTAGTAAAAAAACTGATACGGCTTTTGATTGTGTAAAAGCATTGCATGATCTGGTATACAGTGCTTTGACAACACCACTAAAAGATGCTGGATTTACAGTTTGGGTTGACACTGTTAATGCAGATTCCGCTATACTCGAAATAGTACATCAAAATGAAGAACGGGGAGACCATGTGCCTTTTAACTGGCTTAAAATAGATTTTAATAAAAACCAGATAATTGATTTATCGTCCGATGCCGATAAGCCGGTAGCGTTAACGTATGATACCTTGCTTTACCAAAAGATAATGAAGACTTGCCGTTAATCAGGTTGATTTTTTATTAATCTCCCACCTCCACAATCTTTGCCGCACCGCCTTTCAGTAACTTTTCCAGTCCATCCCTTTTTCTTTGTTTTATATGAAATTCCCTTTCTTTTGGTAATAGGGTTATTAGCGTTGATCTCAAAGCCTTTCAGGACTGATATAGCAGCTGGCTTGGTATCATTCTATCCTGCTTTGCCATAGCGATTAGTTTGTCTTAAATGTAAGCTATATAACGGTTACTTGACACGTAGATAACCCGTAGATGAAGTACGCTAATAGTAAGACAATAGTAAGGGAATAGCAAGGCAATAGTAAGCGGATGGTAAGGGAGAAACTGGCAGGGGAATGGTTTTGAAAGTTGCCGGTTGAATTTTTGGGTATGTATTTTACTCGTGGCATGTTATAGTAAAGCCTCGTTATAAAGATACAATTTATCAATATAACGAGGCTGTTTATGTACTCATTAATTTTTACAACGCTATTTGTTGCAACCCACTATTATGCGGATCCCACTGATTGGCTTTCATCGTTTCTTCCAGCCAGCGGTTGTCATTAGGCATATTGCCTGCCATGCCCAGCTGATTGATCAAATGCCAGCTGTTGATCACCGCTTCTTTAAACCAGGGCATTTCTTTCGCCAGCGTAAACAGCTTTACCAATCCCTTCACGGTTTCTTTTTGTTTGATCAGATAATAAGCGAATTGCGCCCTGAAGTGCGGACTGTAATAAAATTCATCATTGGCCCAGTTCCAGGTATCAATGGTGGTATCGGGATGGCTTTGTAGCCAGTCGAGCGCATAAAAAGGAGAGGGGAGTATGTTTCCTTCAAACCCAACCAGCTGCGCAAATGTCAATGAGGTAGCGTTTGTTTTGGGCAAACGGGTTTGCTGGATCTCATTGTAGAATGCATGCGCTTCTTCAACTTTTCCCAGCGCGTGATACACATCTGCCAGCGCCATTTTCGCGGTGTCATTGGTCATTTCAAGCGTTAATGCTTTAATGGCATTGGCCTCTGCCGCCGTATAATTGGTTAATACCAGATTTGTTTTGGCTACAGCAGCCCAATAATTGGAATTGTTTTGGTCAGCTGTGTCAGCATGAGTAGTGGCGGCTTCCAACGCACGTTGCGGGTAACGGTCATCGGTAAAC
>CBIMFG010000110.1:0-8411 GCA_966243125.1 uncultured Niastella sp. | reverse complement strand
GTGCCGTTTGTATAATCTACAGAAAGGCCGGAGCCATCGCCTGAAATATAAAATACAAGCGGTTTACTGGTGTCGTTAGCGGGAAATGTTTTTATTGGTAATTGGGTGTCTTGTGCCCTTGCCAGGTTAAAAGAAAATAAAAGGGCAAGGACTATTATGTGTTTCATACCATCAATTTATTTTCATTACGTCGTTTAAGGCAAGTGGCAATTGCAGCAGGTCGAAATCATGATCGTATACCAGGTATTTGTTCTCCCAAAAGCTGGCATATTTTTCTTTGAACTCCCGCAAGCCCTGGTAATGCTGAAAGCGTTTTATTTTAAGCGCCGCCAGTTTAACTACCCGTTCCGCCATGTTTTCGGGTTGGGTAATTCCTGTCATAGGCACCATGCCAAGGTTAATGTAGACCTTATTATGCGCGCGTGCATACTCAATGAGTTTAATAATGAGCGCATCCATGGCTGCAGCAGGTGCATCGGCCGTTTTGCGAATAAGATCGTACGTACACTCATCTTCTGCGTAATCGGGTATAATGTTCAAAAATGCTTTGATCTTTCCTTCAGGGTCTTTTAGCAATACCAGGTCCTGATTTTCCAATTCATCAACATCAAACATGCCTTGTGAAAAGATCGCTTCTTCCTTATTAAAACTTTGTAACCAATCGTCTGAAACCTGTTTCAGCTCCTGTAACAGGGCAGGTTCATGCGGCGCCGGTTCAATATGCAGGGTAACCCCTTTCTTTTGTAAACTGTTCAACCCGTTGCGTAATGATTTTTTATCCCTTCCTTCTATACTAAACCGGGTCACATCCAGTATGGCTTCCTGACCAATCATCATTCTGTTTTTACGCAGGCTGGTAAACCAGGGAATGCTGCTTTCATTCACCCGGTAAAAGGCGGTATGTAAACCCATTTTTTTGCAGTGTTTGTCAAACTCTCTTAAAATCGGATATTTATTTTCAGGGGCGCAAACAGGTTCTTCCAGTACAATGGCAAAACCGCGTGCAATGCGATATGCTATAAAACCTTCGTGTAGGTTTGAGAAAAAATATAATTTGTCTTTGTAGAATTTGAAATAATCCATGGTGGAGCTACCAAACTGTATCAGCAAACTGTTTACTCTTTCCCGGGCGTTTTCGGGCACGGTGTGTTTGTGCAGTCCTGGCCTTATAAGGGAATACAACAGAAAGCCCCAGGTTATAAAACCGGTGGCTCTTATGAGCCATACAAATTCCTTCCCGAATCGGGTAAGCGGGTGCAGGGTAGTATCCTGCATAAGCAGGAACATTTTTAACGTATGCAGCAACGATTGTTGCCAGGTAAAATCAATGCCAAAATTTCTTTTATCAATAAAATAGAAACTGATAAATCCGAATAGTGTTACGGCAGCCACGCTTATGGCGGCTGTTTTTAATCCCGCTTTTATTCGTTGCCGGCTGCTTTGTATCCGGTATTGCGATCTGGTGGCTATTAACAACAGCATAGTAAACGCGGCAAGGCTTGCTTCTTCATAATCGAGTGCTTTGGTAAGATGGCCTATTAGTGAGAAGAATGCCAGGCCAATGGCCATGATCCAGGCATTGCGCAAACCTTTCAATAAAAAGGCTGATGTTACCAACAGCGCAAGGCCGGTAAACAACACCAGCAGGTTGCTGGCATGTATGCTGTTCAATGGCAGGTATTCCCGTAACAAACGCATTCGTTCGTGCACGGGTGGGGTAATGGCAGAAATGATGTTGATGATACCCAGCATAAACACCAGCAGGGCAGGGGCTATTCTTGCAAATAATTTTCTTCCTTTCCAGCTAAAGGCCATCGCACCGCCAGCCAGTGGTAACCAAAACTCAAATACCCGGTACAATATGGTAATGGATAAAGCCTGTGGGGCCGTATAACCGAATTTGTGCAGGATGAATGCCATAAATAATTCCACAGCACCTAACCCACGCAGAAATGGTGAAATAACCATCATCAGCACGGCTATAATATAAGCTGCAGCCGATGCGCTGAAGGAGGCCGGTAATCCCAGCGCCAGCATGGCCAGGTAAATATGCAGAATGCCACAACCTTCAACCCCTATGGATAAAAAAGTGGCTTGTACAACTCCTGACTTTTTTACATTGGCGCTTAGCATGTCATGCATGCGCGCTGAGAAAGCAGGGAACCGTTGTTCAATATATTGGTATACGCCTTTCTTTTGTTTTACGGTGTGTACAATACCAGCCAGCAGCATAATAATTAAAAGCAATGCGCCCAAACCCAACCAGGCATTGGCTGTTTCATTAATGCCAAACATGGTATACAATACAACTGGCAACCCCACTATAAACACTGTTAATAAGCCTGTAAAGGCATACAACGCACTGGCCTGATGTACCTGCAGTCTGTTAAAACCCTGCTTGCGTAATTGTGAAGGAAAATAAGCAAGCGCACTTACACCACCGGCAGGAAGAAATACACTTATAAAATTACGTTTCAAAAACAGGGATACGGCATGCGGCCATTTTAAACGCAGCTGTACCGCGGCAAAAGTTTTTACATACATGCCGCTTTGTAAAAGAACGCACCCTATTGTTATTAGCAAGGCTGCCAGCAGCCAGGTACCATTGGCCTGTTTTAGCTGGGGTACAATGGCCAGCAATTCCTTTCTTTCGCTTCTGAAAAAAACGATGGCCAGTAACAGGATCACTACCGCTATTATTTCGCGCCAGTATACTTGCGGGGAGGCTGATTGTATTTTTAAGCGCGTAGTTTTGATCAGGTTGGCCATAACTTAAAGATTATAGGTTAGCAGCTAACAAAGTTATTTACTTTGTTAGCGTCCCCTGACTAATGCTTTGTTAATGGGCCCTGGCGGTAGCGTAATTAATGCATTCTGATTAACTTATATTTTATATCCCCAAAACTAACCTGCAAACAGGTATTGTCGGTACTGTCTTTTAACAAACAGTTTAATGCGTAGATGAACAAAGTATCCTGATTAAATTTATATCCAAAGTGGTCCATGTTGCTGGGGTTTTGTCCCAGATCTATCAGGTCAACTTCCATACCTGGTCCCATATAGTCATATGTGGGTTCATAAACCGTATAGGCGCCGAGCCCTTTGATGTGTCCATCTTTCGAAAACAGCACGTTGGTATTAAGTGAATCCTGATAGTTTCCGCTGAAAAGTATGTCTGCTAAAAAATGCTCGTTAGTTTTGATATAAGTGTTCTTACCAATTTTTAGTTTATCAGCAGTTATAACCTGAATGTTATAAGCCAGGTTGCTTATGGTGTCACCGGTTTTATTATAAAACTGAAATTGATCCGCTTTTTTTGCAATTACCATTTCTGCTGAGCCTTCATGAAAGCCGGAAATCATTGAAGTAGGTTGTAAGGTTCGGGCGGGGATCGTAATACAACTTTCCATAAGGTTTTGGCATTCCCGGGGCGATTTGGTACGTCCAATATTTTTTACATATGTTTCATTTAGCCAAAAGCCTGCAAAAGGAACTATGGTATCAAGCGTTTTGAAGTTTGAAGCAATACGATCCTCGGGGTTTTTGTTGATAGAATGGCACGCAAATAAAAAGACGATGGTTAGGGGGATAATAGTTGATTTGATCATAGGACGCTAATTTAAAGTTTTTTGTTACAAAAGGTGTTTGGGTAGTTACGTATGATTACAGCCTTCAGATTAAACAATTTGAAGGCTGTTTTTAATTAATGTATGGCTAACACTTCCAAATACGGATTTTTCTTTCTAATATAGCGCCCTGAAAGGTCCTACCTGTGAATCTCCTGCAATTAAGTCTCCAGTCTTCCTGAATAATCTTTTGATATTACAATTTTCCTTTATCAATATTAGCGTACCCATATTCCTTTGAAATAGCTTCTTCCAATTTCTATGTGCCTTTGCTTATTTCTAAGACACACAATAAACAATTATGAAGAAGGTTACTTCTACTCTCGCAATGGCCTTGGTATGCCTGTATGTTAGCGCCCAGGTTGGCAGCCTGGATAATTCATTCAATGGTATAGGGTCCAGGATCGATAATCCCACTGGAGTACCAGATAAATATGATATAGCGCAGGCTATTTCATTTACAACAGGTGGCAAAATTTTAGTAGCTGGCCGTATTAAGAATGATAATTTGTTTCTTTTGGTTCGGTATACAGCTGGCGGCGGGCTTGATAACACATTTGGCCATAACGGTGTTGTTGCGATAGATACAATGACGGCTCAGGCATTTGGTATGGCCCAACAACCCGATGGTAAAATTGTATTGGCCGGTTGGATTATGCCTACGCCTGGTGTAAGAGATTTTTGTATAATGCGTTTCAATGCCGATGGCAGCCTGGATGCCGGGTTTGGTGCTGGAGGACGAGCAGTTACAGCAGTCAGCGCTGAAAATGATGAAGCCCGTAATGTGGCCATTCAAAGCGATGGTAAAATAGTGGTGACAGGTTATAGCACCAACGCCGCCCACAATACTGATTTTGCAGTAGTGCGTTATACGGCTTCAGGTTCATTGGATGGTACATTTGGCAGCGGTGGTATTGTAACAACAAACATCACTAATTTTGATATAGCTTATGGTATTGCCATCAATAAGACCACTGGTGCCATAACAATAGCCGGCACCAGTAATGGAGACTCTGAAAATCCCGATTACTCAAATGTAGGTCATGGAGATTTCACCGTGATACGTTATACATCCGCCGGTGCATTCGATGGCTCCTTTGGTGTGGGTGGTATAGCTACTTTTGATGTTGGCGGAGGTAAATACGATGAGGCGCATGGCATGGCCGTTCAACCCGATGGTAAAATAGTAGTGGCGGGCATCGCAAAGCGTGTTAGTACAAAAGGTGGTAATAGCGATGTGGCCATTATACGATTAACAACTGCCGGTGCACTGGATAATACCTTTGGTATTGGTGGCAGAGTCATCGAAGACTATGAAAACGGTGATTCAGATGATGATTGCGAAAGCGTAGCACTGCAAAGCGATGGTAAAATTGTAGTGGGTGGCAGCGTTGGTGTGTTCAATGCCCCTAACAAATATGGTTTGCTGCTGATGCGCTTTACAACTGCCGGTATACTGGATCCTACTTTTGATGGAGATGGAAAAGGAGCTTATGATATAGAGCCTACCGATAATGATCTTGGTATGGCGGTTGCGCTGAATGGTAACCGTATTTACCTGGCTGGTTGTAGCGGTGATCCCAAAGATTTTATAATAGCCGCTTTTAAAAATGATGCTACTTCATTGCCGATAATACTAAGCGAGTTCTACGCTCAAAAACAAACTGGTAAAGTAGCTTTGCAATGGACAACCAGCAGTGAAGAAAACGTAGCGCAATTTGTTATTGAACGCAGCAGCGATGGTAAAAACTATAAAAGCATTGGCACGGTAGCAGCTACCGGCAACAGTAGTACGCCCAAAAATTATTCTTTTACCGATCAAAATCCGGCTGCCAGCAACAACTACTATCGTTTACAGGTACAGGATCTTGATGGCCGTATTACCTACAGTAAAATTGTTATTATTAATGTCTCAGCGGGTTCAACAACCAGTATGCAGGTATTTCCCAACCCGGTTGCCAACGAATTACAGGTTCAAATACCCGGTGGGTTTAATGGTAATACCAGTTTGCAGGTGTATGATGTAAGTGGTCATTTGATGAAAACAAACCGCATTAACTTAAATGGCAATGCTGTGAACACCACTGTAGATGTAACCACGCTGCCCGTTGGTGTGTATACGCTGAAGGCTACAGATGGCAACAATTCGGTTATTACGCGTTTTGTGAAAAAATAGGTAGAAACATATTCAATGAAAAGAGCCTGCGGAATGACCGGAGGCTTCTTTAAGGTGTATACCTTGGAATGATAAACGCCTTCAAATACAGTTATTTGAAGGCGTTTATTTGTGTACCCTAACGTACAGATTTCGAACTTTTTTCTACCGGATTTAAAACTATTAGCAATCTGAGAGCTTGAAATCTTACAATCTTGTATTGATAGTCAGTCGATTGTAACCTAACCGGTTCTGGATTTTAAGCTAGAAGCATTTATTGTTCTTCATTGATCTCTTTCATCACTGCCGCAAACAGTCGAATAGATTTCAACCTGTCATCTATATTGTAGGTAGGTGATGTTGTGATAAGTTCGTTTACTCCGGTCTCTTTTAGAAACAACAGTATCTTCTTTTTTACGGTTTGTTTGCTTCCCACAAAAGAATATTTAAGCATCTGATGTACCGATGGATGACTTGCGATATCTCTTAATTGGTCGGTCATGTCGGTTGGCGGTTGTAAGGCCTCTGGTTCACCGGTTATGACTCCTACAAACATCCTGATCAATGTGGTGAATAATCTTTCCGCTTCTTCATCGGTATCAGCTACAAAAACATTTATACCAGCCATTGTGTAAGGCTGATCTAAAAATCCCGATGGCTGAAATTCGTTGCGGTAAATGTGTAATGCACTCAATAAATGGGTAGACGCAAAGTGACTTGCAAATGCATAGCGCAATCCTTTTTGCGCCGCTAAATGCGCACTGTCTGTGCTCGAACCTAATATGTAAATAGGCACTTCCGTACCTTCCGCAATAGCAGCTCTGACTTTTGAGTTTTTATTGGATACAGAAAAGTAGCCTTGAATTTTATTGATTTCCTGTGGAAAAGAGTGCGCGGCTTGCATAAAGGTGGGGCTGATAGCCTGAGCTGTATCCCTATCTGTGCCAGGAGCCCTGCCCAAACCAAGATCTATACGGCCGGGATACAGGTGGGCCAGGGTGCCGAATTGTTCTGCAACAATCAGAGGAGAGTGATTCGGGAGCATCACACCACCAGACCCCACCCTTATTGTATGGGTGTTTTCTGCCACGTAGCCGATAAGCAATGAAGGGGCATTACTACCTATATAGGGTGAATTGTGATGCTCAGCAAACCAATACCGTTTGTAACCGTGAGTTTCTGCGCTCTGTGCCAGGATAAGTGAATCATTCAGTGTCTTTTTTATTTCGCTTCCTTGCGAAACAATTGCCAGGTCCAAAATAGAATAAGCAATATCTTCTTTCTTCATCTTAAATGCCATAAAATTAAAATCTGTAATTGCCATTTAGTGGTTCAGGCTAATTAACACAGAAAGAATTATTTTGTTCGTCTAAAACTGCTTATTAATGAGGTGATTCGCCTGGTATGCAGCCTTGTAGCGGGGGCATGGATCTATTTTTCTTCCGATCTTGCCGATAAAGGCTGGGATGGAAAATTTAATGGTACTTTACAAGGCGCCAGTACCTTTGTATGGATGGCAGCAGGCATAGATTATACCGGCAGACTGATTGAAAGACGAGGTACGGTTATACTGATTCGCTAAATAGATAGTGGCCGGTCAACCCATCACTTTTATCACCAACGTGTTGTTCTTTTGAGCTTTGTAAGTTGTTAACCTGGTTAAATTACAAAAATCAAAATTATCTTTACACCTTATGGCCAGCAGATTAGAACGCCTCATGCGCATTTATAACCGCCTTCGCAGGGGACCGGTTACCATTGAAATACTTCACAAGTGGACAAAAGGCGCAGGCATCGATATATCTCAACGCCAGCTGTATAGGGATTTGCAGGAACTTTGTGCTCTGAGGTTTTTAGAAGAGGAAAGTGTTGTGGAGCGTATAGGTGAGAAAAATCAAAAGCTATGGCAACTCGTCAGATATCAGTCTGAAAATACAGTCCAAAAGAAGGAATGGACGACGACCTATGCCTTGCTCCGAAGTCTTGCTCCACGCACCTTGAAGGAAATCCGTAGGGAAACCATGGAGAAGTTTGATACAGTATGGTATCAGCATTCTAATCAGGGAAGGAATGAATATAGCTATAAAACTTTTGAAATAGGAATATTGAATAGCCACTTCCATGATTATTTGCATGAACGGGAAGTGTTGGCTAAGCTTGATGAAATCATTTGGGCTATTGGCAACAACCGCAAAATTCAAATACAAAATGTTTTCCATGATAATAGCCATGTAAAGGAATTAAAAATGCCGGCTTCTGTAAGCCCTCTTTATATTCTGATTCACCGGGGACATATGCATGTAGGTTGCATTCATGAAGCAACTGCAACCCTGTTAATTTTTGGAGTAGACAAAGAACTACAGTTCGAGCTGACCAATGAGGTCTTTCGGCGAAAGAAGTGGGAACCTGTCTTTAAAAAGGAAATGGTCAAAAGATTTGGTATTACAGCGAACAAAGATGACAAGGTGTATGATATTGAGCTTGAAATTACGCCACGAGTAGCCATGTTCATGCAGCACATCTTCTGGCATCCTTCACAAGAATTTGTTACCACAAGGAAAGAAACGTTGGTATTGCGAATGCAATGTGGTATTAACCGGGAGCTGATAGGGTGGATTTTGATGTGGCTT